>NZ_JADKMA010000214.1 GCF_017676365.1 Streptomyces oryzae | reverse complement strand
CCCGCCCCTCCGGCCCCACCTCCGCGGAGCTCCCCGTCTCCGGCCCCGCAGCGCGTGGCTTGCCGGACGGCGCCGACGTGGGTACGCCGCCGTCGACGGGCGCGCCGTTTCCGCCGCCCGGTCCGGCTGGGTCGATGATCTTCGAGGCCATTGATCTGACAGTAAGTGCGGCTTGTTCCCATGCGGTCGCGGCATGCCGCCGCGGGGTCCGAATGAGGGACATACGAGTGTTAAGAACGCATCCCCTCTCCTTTCACGCCTCAAATAGTCGGAGGAAACCGGCTGCACAGAGGCTGCAGAGAGAAGGGGAAGCCGCGGATGAAGATCGTGTTCCTGCTGGACAACGCCTACGGAATCGGCGGGACGATCAGGTCGACGGTGAACCTCTCCGGAGCGCTCGCCGACCGGCACCAGGTGGAGGTCGTCAGTCTCCGCAGATCGCGCCAGGACCCCGCGCTCGCTTTCGACCCGCGCGTCACCCTGACCCCGCTCATCGAACTGCGCAGCTCAGCGCCCGGTTACGACGGGGACGACCCGGACTTCCACCGGCCCAGCGAACGCTTCACCGAGGGGCGTGACCACTTCGAGCGCGGCATCGCCACCCGGCTCGGCGACCTGCGGGTGCGGGAACTGCTGCAGAACCTGGAGGCGGACGTCGTCATCGGCACCCGGCCGAAGATCAATGACTATCTCGCCGCGTACGGCACCGACCGCTACGTCCGTATCGGGCAGGAACATCTGACCCACGCGATGCACAGCGGGCACATCCGCAGCCACCAGGACGCCGCCCTCGCCCACCTGGACGCGTTCGTCACCGTTTCCTACGCGGACGCCGCCGCCTACCGCGCCGCCCTCCCCGAGGTGCGGACCGAGATCGTCTGCGTACCCAACGCCGTGCCGGCGCCGCGGGTCGAGCCGTCCGACGGGCAGGCCAAGCTGATCGTCGCCGCCGGCCGGCTCATCAAGGTCAAGCGCTACGACCGGCTGCTGCGCGCCTTCGCACTCGTCGCGGACAAGCACCCAGACTGGTCGCTGCGGCTGTACGGACGGGGGCCGCAGCACGACGCGCTGCGGGACCTGCGCGACGAACTCGGCCTCTACGACCGCGCGTTCCTGATGGGCGCCCACTCCCCCATCGAGACGGAGTGGGCGAAGGGCTCCGTCGCGGCCGTCTCCTCCGACGCCGAGTCCTTCGGGATGACGCTGGTGGAGGCCATGCACTGCGGCGTCCCTGTGGTCAGCACCGACTGCCCGTACGGGCCCGGCGAGATCATCGCCAATGGCAAGGACGGACTGCTCGCCCCGCTGGGCGAGGACGAGGGCGCGACCGTACGCGGCTACGCCGACGCCCTGCTCCACCTCGTCGAGGACCCGGCCCTGCGCACCCGGATGAGCGCGGCGACGCTGGAGAAGGCGGCCCGCTACTGCCCGCAGCGCGTCGCGGGCGAGTACGAACACCTGATGGCCCGGCTGCTCGAGGGCCGCCCGGGCGCCGGTGCGGGGGTGACCGCCTCGGCGGGGCCGAAAGTTTCGGCGGGCCCGAACGCGTCGGCGGGCGCGCCGCGTTCCGAGCCCGTTGCCGCCCCGTCCAGTGGCCCAGCGGCCCCAGCAGCCCCGTCGGCCCGTCCAGCACCGTCCGCAACATCGGCGCCGTCCGCGCCCTCCGCGCCCTCCGCATCGTCAGCCAACCAGCGCAGCAGTGGCGGGCGGGCGCGCGTCGTACGCACCGCGCGCCGCCTCGTACCCCGCGCGCTCATCCCCCTCCTGCGCCCCCTGGCGCGCGCCCTGCGCCTGCGCCGGGGCGGAGGCGCCCGGGGGCATGGCACGGCCAAAGGGCTGCCGCGCCCGGTCGCCCACGTACGGGTCGAGAGGGACGGCGCCTTGCTGGTCCGGCTGCGTGCCGACTCCCTCCCCAGGAGCGCGGCGGTGCTGGCGCTGCGTCCCCGGCACCGGGACGGCGCTGAGCCGGTCCGGGTCCCGGTGCCGCCGCGCGAGCAGACGGGAGCGGACGGCTGGGCCGAACTGCGGCTGAGCCGCGCCGAAGTGGAGCTGTTCGAGGCGCGGTGGGACGCCTATGTGGAGCGCACCTCGGACGGCGGGAGCAAGCGGGTGAAGGCGGCCATGGTGGAGACGGCGCGGCTGCTCACGCTGCCCCCGCCGGTCACCCCGGACGGCACGGTGCAGCCCTGGATCCCGTACACCACCAGCGAGGGCCATCTCGCCCTCCGCGTCTGGTCCCGCGCCCGGCATGCCGAGGTCACCGCGATCGAGCTGGGCGAGCACGGTTTCAGGCTCACCGCGCGGCTGTACGGGACCGGCGGCCCGCAGCCCCCGCTGTCGCAGCGGACCGTGGAGCTGTCGGGCGGGCCGTTGCTGTTGGCAGTGCCGCGCGACGACCCGCGGCAGGCGTTCGAGTTCCCCGGCCGCCAGGAAACCGCCGACCCCGACGGTTCGGCGGACGGGAGCGTCACCGTACGGCTGGAGCTGCCGTTCGATCTGCCCGCCGCGTTCGCCGACGGCTCGCCCCAGGCCGTGTGGGATCTGTGGCTGCGCCCCGGCCTCGGCCCGGAACGGGTGCGGCTGGGGCGGCTGCTTGGGGATCTCGCCGACCGAAAGAAGACGGACGTCACCCCGCCCGCCCGGCTGGACGGGACCGACCAGGCCGTCCAGCTGTACTTCTCGGTCAACAACAACCTCGTCCTGAGTCTGCGGACCGTCACCTCGCGCACGGCGGAGCCCACCGCCGGGCAGGGTGCTGAACCCGCCACCGGACAGGGCACCGCGGCCGCGGACGCGCAGAGCGCTCAGGGCCGCTCGTCCTCCCCCAGCGCCTCGGCCGGCGCCTGACCCTGCTCGGTCTCCGGCTCCGGTACCGGGACCGGCCCCGACTCCCCTGTGGGGCAGTCGGCAGCCCGCATGCGCTGCTCGCGGGCGGCCGCCTCCCGCGCCAGGGCCTGTACCGCGCGGTTGAACCGGACGAGGGAGGGCGGCTCGGCGGGACCGAGCAGCCTGACCTTCAGCGCGGCACGCGCCGGAGCCAGTGTGTCCTCTTCCGGGTGACGTACGGAGTGCAGCAGCTGCGGGATGCCCGAGCCGTCCGGGCCCAGGATCGTCGCCGCGCGGACGGTGGGACAGGCGGTGCGGAAGCTGTCGTCGTCCATGCCGCTGGTGTTGGCCACCGCGTACGGCTTCTCGCTGCTGAGGTAGTCGGAGACGACGGAGGAGACGTCCGAGACCAGCACATCGGCCTCGTTGAAACAGCTGTAGATGCCGGGCCGCGAGCCGGTGATCACGCGGTGCCCCCAGCAGGGCTTCGCCGCCCAGTACGCCTCCTCCCACACCCGCAGGGCCTCCGCCGCTGCCTGGGCCCGGCCCGGCTCGGGTGCCGTCTGGCGCAGCATCCGCTCCACCTCGTCGGCGTGCCGCCCGACGTCGGCGCGGGTCAGCGCCCTCAGTTCGCGGGCCGCATCCTCCAGCGCCGCCACGGCTTCCGGGCCCGGCTCCTCGCCGTCCCGCCGGGCGTCGGCCTGCCCGGCTGCGGCCTGCCGTTCGATGTCGGCTTCTCGTTCGGCGTTGGCCTCCCTGACCAGCGCGCGGATCCGCTTGTCGGCGGCGCCGGCCCGCGGGTCGATGGTCCCGGTCATCGGGTGCGGCTTGTACAGCAGCCGTACCTTCGGGTCCGCCAGCAGCGCCCTGACGATGTTCTCGCCCGCCATCAGCACCGAGGTGTTGCCCGGGTCGTCGGTGAAGCCCTCCCAGGTGGGGGCGTAGAGAACGGTGAGGTATCCGTTGCGTTCGCCCGCGGTCCGGGTGCCGGCCGGCTGGATGGGCGCCAGCTGCGGGCGGCCGACCTCCACCACGTCCTTGTCCTCGACTCCGATGTACGCCTGCGCGTACCGCTCCCGCGCGGCTTCCCCGGCGACCCACACCTGGTCGTACGCCTTGGCGTAGGGGTTGCAGGAGGAGAGCTTGTCGGACTCGCCGTGGTTGATGAAGGCGTGCTTGAGGGTGGGGATGCGCAGCACCTGCGCCGTCTTGCCGGAATTGGCCGGGTGCAGCAGCACCTTCAGCGTGGAGTGCTCCAGTCGCATCAGATGCGTGACCTTGGGGATGCAGACGACCGGGATGTCGGTCGCGTCGATCTTCTGCACCATGCACCGCTCACGCAGCACGATCAACGGCCGCCCGTCCAGCTGCGCGAGAGTGCTCAGCCACATGTTCGCCTGATACGCGGAGGACGCGCCGCCGGAGAAGTACATGCCGACGGTCGGCCCGTACTCCGCCAGCCACTGGTCCAGCCACGCCAGCGCCTCCTCCTCGCCGACCAGCTGTTTGCCGGGCAGCAGCCAGGTGGCCAGCCACCCGGTCCCGGCCAGCACCCCGGCACAGCAGCACCAGATGAGAGCCTGCGCCCACACCAGGTCGCCGGTGACTGCGGCAGCGCACATCCCGCCCGTCGTCAGCACCGATACGGCCGTCAGCCGCACCGTCGACCGCTTGACGAACAGCGCGGGCGGCGCCGTGGACAGGCCCAGCGCCGAGGCGTCGATGTTGCGGGTGACCACCGGCAGCCGCCGCCGGGTACGTACCGCGCCCGCGACCGCCTGGCAGCAGAAGTGCAGCGCCCAGCACAGCATCACGGCCCCCAGCAGCACCGCGCCGGTCCCGCCCGGGGGCAGCACGTCCAGCCTGCCGAGACCGCCGAGCAGCAGCGCGTCCCGCAGCATCTGCCGCGCGGGCGGGTTGAACTGAGCCCGGCGCAGCTGCCACGTCATCTTCCGCGCCCTGGAGGGCATCAGCACCTCGGTCAGCAGACCGAGCGCGGCGCCGAGGACGACGAGCGGGGCGTGCGCGTCGACGATGCCGGCCACCTGGAGCAGGTAGCCGGCGGCCAGCAGCACCAACGCCGCTGCCGATTTCGACCTTCGCCGGGCGAGGGCGGTGCGGCGCTGCCGCTGCAATGCGGCCTCGATGTCCTCCGCCTCGGCCTCGTCCTCCCTCTCACCTCCGGCCGCGCCTTCGCGGTTGCCGCCCTCTTGCACCGGGTCGAGCACAAGGGTGTCGGCGACGTCCGGCGCCGCCGCGCCGGTCTGCTCGTTTGCGCGGCTGCCGTCGTCGTTCGCGTCGTCCACTCCGTCTACCAGCGCACCCACACTTCACGGTAGGCAGCGCCGGAGTCGTCCGTCGCGCGGCAGAGGGCCAAACGCGTGACCGCCGCCGGTGCTGATACCGGCGGCGGTCTGCGGGTTGGCTGTGGCTTGGGGGCACCCCCTGCTCGAAGAGCTTGGGGGAGCCGTTCCCCGCGCCCCTTACGGGGCACGGGGAACTGCTGTGCTTGCCAGCCCCCACGCCGGGCGCCCCGGAGTCAGACGCTCAGCGGTTGCTCCGCAGCAGCGTCCGCATCGTCCGCATGGCCACCGACAGGTTCGCCAGGTCGAAGGTCTCCGAGGCCTGGATCTCATCGAGGGTGGCCCGGGCGCGGACGAGGATGGCGTGGTTCTTCTCCTCCCACGCCTTGTACCGCTGCTCCGTGGTCGACGCACCGTCGCCCGCGGCCAGCACATCGGCCGTCAGCAGCTGGTGCGCCGCGTACAGGTCCTCGCGGATGGAGGAGCGGGCCATGGACTGCCAGCGGTCGGCGCGCGGCAGCTCGCTGACCCGGCCCTGGAGCTGGGTGATGCCGAGCCGGTGGGACAGGTCGAAGTAGACGTCGGCGACGTCCATCAGATCCTTGCCCGTACGGCCCTCGACGGCCACCACGTCCAGCGCGGAGAACGCCGCCGCGGAGCCGGCGATGCGCAGCGCCAGGTCGGCGGGGACGCCCGCGCCCGCGAGCTTGTCGTAGACCCGCTGGTGCCACTTGAGGTCGTCGCCCTTGAGCAGCTGGGGCAGCTGGGCCCACACCTCCTCGACCCGGCTGGAGAACAGCTCGATGGTGTCGGCCACCGCCAGCGGCTGCGGACGGTTGTTGAGCAGCCAGCGCGTACCGCGCTCGACCAGCTGCCGGGAGCGCAGCCGGATGTCGGTCAGCACGCCTGCCGCGACCTGGTTGTCCAGCGACTCGGCCTCGTCCCAGATGTCGCCGAGCCGGAAGATGGCGCGCGCTGCGGTGTGGGCGCGCACGATCTCCTCCGTCGAGGCGCCGGACTCCTCCTTCATCCGGTGCACGAACGTCGAGCCCGAGGTGTTGACCGTGTCGTTGACCAGCAGCGTGGTGATGATCTCGCGGCGCAGGGCGTGGCCCGCGATCTGCTGGGCGAACCGCTCGCGCAGCGGCTTGGGGAAGTAGGCGTACAGCAGCCCTTCCAGGTAGGGGTCGTCCGGCAGCGAGGTGCCGATCAGCTCGCCCGTGATGTTGATCTTGGTGTACGCCAGCATCACCGCGATCTCCGGCTGGGTCAGCCCCTGGCCGTTGCCGCGCCGCTCCCTGATCTGCCTATCCGAGGGCAGGAACTCCAGCGACCGGTCGAGCTTGCCCTGCTTGGCCAGCGCCCGCATCTGCCGCTGGCTGGCCAGCAGCAGACTGGGGGCCTGGGCGAGCGAGTTGGCCAGCGCGGTGTTCTGCGCGTAGTTGTTGCGCAGCACCAGCTCGCCGACCTCGTCGGTCATCTCGGCCAGCAGTGCGTTGCGCTGCTTGACGGTCATGTCGCCGTCGGCGACCACGGAGTTCAGCAGGATCTTGATGTTCACCTCGTGGTCGGAGGTGTCCACGCCGGCGCTGTTGTCGATCGCGTCGGTGTTGATCCGCCCGCCGTTCGTGGCGAACTCGATCCGGCCGAGCTGGGTGCAGCCCAGATTGCCGCCCTCGCCGACGACCTTCACCCGCAGATCCTGGCCGTCCACCCGGATCGCGTCGTTGGCCTTGTCGCCGACGTCCGCGTCGCTCTCCGTCGACGCCTTGACGTAGGTGCCGATGCCGCCGTTCCACAGCAGGTCGACAGGTGCGCTCAGAATGGCCCGCATCAGCTCGGCCGGGGTCATCTTGGTGACGCCCGACTCGATGCCCAGCGCCTCGCGCACCTGCGGGGTGATCGGCACGGACTTGGCGCCGCGCGGGTGGATGCCGCCGCCCGCGGAGATCAGCTTGGGGTCGTAGTCCGC
The DNA here is from genome assembly GCF_017676365.1 of Streptomyces oryzae. Taxonomy (GTDB): domain Bacteria; phylum Actinomycetota; class Actinomycetes; order Streptomycetales; family Streptomycetaceae; genus Streptomyces; species Streptomyces oryzae. The sequence continues at coordinate 5,801 of NZ_JADKMA010000214.1, read as the reverse complement.
CCACGAGGAGCGCGGCAGCTCGAACAGCCGGCGGCGCTCCGCGTAGGAGGTGGCGGCGTCCGGGTCGGGGTCGAGGAAGATGTGCCGGTGGTCGAAGGCGGCCACCAGCCGGATGTGCTCGGAGAGCAGCATGCCGTTGCCGAACACGTCGCCGGACATGTCGCCGACGCCGACCACGGTGAAGTCCTCGGTCTGGGTGTCGTGGCCCAGCTCGCGGAAGTGCCGCTTGACGGACTCCCAGGCGCCGCGCGCGGTGATGCCCATGCCCTTGTGGTCGTAGCCGGCCGAGCCGCCGGAGGCGAAGGCGTCGCCCAGCCAGTAGCCGTAGGAGACGGCGACCTCGTTGGCGATGTCGGAGAAAGTGGCGGTGCCCTTGTCGGCCGCGACGACGAGGTAGGTGTCGTCCTCGTCGTGCCGCACCACGTCCTTGGGGTGCTCGACCTCGCCGGAGACGAGGTTGTCGGTGACGTCCAGCAGTCCGGAGATGAACGTCTTGTAGCAGGCGATGCCCTCGGCCTGCCAGGCGTCGCGGTCGGTGGCCGGGTCCGGCAGCTGCTTGCCGACGAAGCCGCCCTTGGCTCCCACGGGGACGATGACGGTGTTCTTGACCTCCTGCGCCTTGACCAGGCCAAGGATCTCCGTACGGAAGTCCTCACGCCGGTCGGACCAGCGCAGACCGCCGCGCGCGACCTTGCCGAACCGCAGGTGGACGCCCTCGACGCGGGGGGAGTACACCCAGACCTCGTACTTGGGGCGCGGCGCCGGCAGGTCAGGGATGGCCTGCGGGTCGAGCTTCATCGACACATAGGTGTGCGGCTCGCCGTCGGCGCCCCGCTGGAAGTAGTTGGTGCGCAGGGTGGCGTTGATGACGGTGAGGAAGGAGCGCAGGATGCGGTCCTCGTCCAGGCTCGCCACCTGGTCCAGCGCGCCGTTCAGCTCCTCCAGGATGCCGTCCGTCAGCTCGTGCCCCGCCCACCTGCGCGCCGGGTCCAGCCGGGCCTCGAACAGATTGACCAGCAGCCGGGTGGTGTGCACGTTCCCGCGCAGGGTGTCCTCGATGTAGGACTGGCTGAAGGTCGAGCCGGCCTGCCGCAGGTACTTCGCGTACGCCCGCAGCACCATCGCCTGCCGCCAGGTCAGCCCGGCGGACAGCACCAGCGCGTTCAGCCCGTCGTTCTCGGCGCGGCCTGTCCACACCGCGGAGAACGCCTCCTGGAAGCGCTCGCGGGTCTCCTCCTCCAGGCCGCGCCTGCCGTCCGGCATCCGCAGCCCGAAGTCGTAGATCCAGGCCTGCGAGCGGTCGGCGCAGCGCAGCTCGTACGGCCGCTCGTCCACCACCTCGACGCCCATCGCCTGCAGCCCCGGCAGCACCGCCGAGAGCGAGACCGGGCTGCCGGTCCGGTACATCTTGAACCGGCGCTCACCTGGGCCGGCGCCGACCGGCTCGTACAGGCTGAGCGAGAAGTCGTTCTCCTTGCCGCCCTGCACCAGCTGTTCGAGGTGCTGGAGGTCGGCGACGGCGGCGCGCGGCGAGAAGTCCGCCTTGTAGCCCTCGGGGAAGGCCCGCGCGTACTTCTGGGCCAGCTCGGCGGCCTGCTCCTCACCGCACTCGGCGACCAGGGCCTCGTTGAAGCCGTCCGCCCACGAGCGCGCCGCCTCGGCCAGCCGGGCCTCGATCCGCTCGATCTCCGCGTCCGTCAGCTCCGCGAGCTGGGCGCCGGGCTTCACCCGGATGACGAAGTGCAGCCGGGAGAGCACCGATTCGGTGTTCCACGCGGTGAAGTCGACGCTGGTGCCGCCCAGCTCCTCGGTGAGGATCTCGGTCAGCCGCAGCCGCACCGCAGTGGTGTAGCGGTCGCGCGGGAGGTAGACCAGCGCCGAGTAGTACCGCCCGTACTCGTCCTTGCGCAGGTAGAGCCGCAGCTTGCGGCGCTCCTGGAGGTAGAGGACGGAGGTGACGATGGACCGCAGTTCCTCGACGGAGGTCTGGAACAGCTCGTCGCGCGGGTACGTCTCCAGGATCTGCATCAGGTCGCGCCCGGCGTGGCTGTCGGGCGTGAAGCCCGCGCTCTCCAGCACGTCCTCGACCTTGCGGCGCACGACCGGTACCCGGCGCACCGACTCGGTGTAGGCGGCGGACGAGAACAGCCCGAGGAAGCGGCGCTCCCCGATGACGTTGCCCGCCTCGTCGAACTTCTTGACGCCCACGTAGTCCAGGTACGACGAACGATGCACCGTCGCACGGCTGTTCGCCTTGGTGAGCACCAGCATCCGGTGCTCCCGCGCCTTGGCCCTGGCATCGGCGGGCAGCCGGTTGAAGGACGGCGAGACCGGGTGGCTCTCCTCCGTGCTGCGCTGCGGATCGGCGCGCAGGATGCCGAGCCCTGTGCCGGGCAGCGGGGCGAGGCTCAGCTCCTCGCCGTCACCGGACGAGTCGCCTTCGCCGGCGACATCCAGCTCGTACTCGCGGTAGCCGAGGAAGGTGAAGTGGTCGTCGGCCAGCCAGCGCAGCAGCTCCCTGGCCTCCTCGATCTCCTCCTGCGGGAGCTCGTCGGTGGGCTCGCCGGGCAGCTCGTCGGCGATCTGCAGCGCCGCGCCGCGCATCTTCTGCCAGTCCTCCACGGCCTCCCGTACATCGGAGAGGATCTGGCGCAGATCGGCGGCGATCTGCTTGAGGTCGTCGCGGTCGGTCTCGCGGTCGATCTCGACGTGGATCCAGGACTCGACCAGCGCGTCGTGCGGCAGCTCGGCGTCCGCTGCCTCTTTGCCCTTGGCCTTGGCCTTGCTCTTGCCCTTCTGGCCGGTCCTGCCCTTGCCCTTGGCCTGGTCGCCCTCGGTGGCCCGGGTGTCCGGAAGCTGGGTGTCCGGCATCTGCGCGAGGTCTTCCCGGCCTGCCGAGATCACCTCCAGCAGCTTTCCGGTCAGATCCCGGCGGACCACCATCTGCGGGTGGATCACGGCGTGGATGCCGCGGCCCTGCCGGGAGAGCTCGTTGGTGACCGAGTCGACCAGGAACGGCATGTCGTCGGTGACGACCTCGACCACCGAGTGCGTGCACGACCAGCCGTTCTCGTCGATCGACGGCGAGTACACGCGCACGTTGGCCGTGCCCTGCGGCCGCTCCTCGGCGAGCCGGTAGTGAGCGAGTGCGCCTCCCAGGATGTCGACCGGATCGCGGTCGGCGAGGTCCTCCGGCGCCGTGTGCAGGTAGTACCGCTGGAGATACGCCTCGAGGGCCCCGTCCTGAGGCCCGTCCGGCCCCTGGACCGGGTGGCGCCCCTGGGCCGGGCTCTGTTCAGCCACCCGGGCGGCTTCCGCCAGCCGCTCGGCTTTTGCTTCATCCAGCTTGCTCTGCATGTCCTCTGGCTCCTGTCGCGCGCCGTTGCGTGACGTCGGGAAAATGAAGGCACGGCACCGGAATGACGCGGGGTCTCCGCTCGGGTCCGCCGCTGTGCCGGGAGAGACGACCAGCGGCGCCCCGCCCGCGGTCCTGCGGGGGGCGCTGCACGGAGGGGTGCCCGAGGGCGGATCCTCCGGTGGATATCGCGCTGATCACGAGGTAAGGCTATCGCCCCCGGGCACCCGGGTGTCATGGGCCTCGTTTGTACAGATAGCGAGTGCAATTTGTACGGATAGCAAACACGCCGAGATGATCTTCGCCGATCCGTCCAGCAGGGGAAGGGTCGGGGAATCCCTTGGCAAAGCGGCGATCGTGGGGCACGTTGCCACAGACGGTACCGGCGCCCCGGGCGGTTCCCGTCCGGGACGGCCCCCGGAAGGTGGAGGCAGCATGACGGCGAACATCCTGCTCGTGACCGGCGACGCCGCCGAGTCCCTCGAAGTGCTCTACCCCTACCAGCGGCTGCGCGAGGAGGGCTACACCGTCCACATCGCGGCGCCCACCCGCAAGACGCTGCGCTTCGTCGTCCACGACTTCGAGGACGGCTTCGACACCTACACCGAGAAGCCCGGCTACACCTGGCCCGCCGACCTCGCCTTCTCCGAGGTCGACCCCGGGCAGTACGCGGGCGTGGTCATCCCCGGCGGCCGGGCCCCCGAGTACCTGCGCAACGACCCGGAGCTGCGCAAGGTGCTCAAGGCCTTCTTCGACGCGGACAAGCCCGTCGGCCAGATCTGCCACGGTCCGCTGCTGACCGCCGCCGTGGGCGTACTGAGCGGACGCCGGGTCACGGCCTATCCGGCGCTGGAGATGGACATGCAGACGGCCGGCGCCGACTTCCAGGACGCCGAGGTCGTGGTGGACGGCCCCCTGGTCTCCTCCCGCGCCTGGCCCGACCACTCGGCCTGGATGCGGGAGTTTTTGAGGGTGCTGCGGGCTGCGGAGTGAGCCGCGCAGGGCTATGAGACCGCCAGCTCCTCCGCCCTCTCCACAGCTTCATGCAGCGTGTCGACCACCGGAACCCCCGCCTCTTCCAGGCTGGCCCGGCTGTGCGAGCCGCCGGTGAACAGCACCGCCCGCGCACCCACGTGCGCGGCGGCCAGTGCGTCGTCCACCGCGTCCCCGATCACCACCGTCCGGCCCGGCTCGACGCCGCTCAGCGCCGCGAGGTGCCGCACCATCTGGGCCGCCTTGCCGCCGCCGGACGGCCCGACCGAGCCGTCGATCCGTACGAAGTGCGTTTCGATCCCGTACGTACGCAGCAGCGGCAGCAGCTTCTCGTGCGGCGCCAGCGAGCACAGCGACTGGGTGTGCCCCGCCTCGTGCCGGGACGCGAGCAGCTCGGCGGCGCCCTCGGCAAGACCCGCGCCGGAGATCCGCGCCCAGTAGTGCCGGTGGAAGGTCTCGTCCATGATCTGCCACTCGCTCTCGGTGGGCAGCCGGCCGAGCAGCCGCTCGTAGAAGCGCGGCACCGGTACGCAGTACAGCTCCCGGTATCTCTCCAGCGTGATGGCCGGAAGACCGAGCTCGTCGAACGCCGCGTTCGTCGCTTCGAGAACCGTGTGAATGTCGTGCAGCAGCGTGCCGTTCCAGTCCCACACGATGTGTGCGGACTTCTGTTGTCGCCCCAAGACCATGCCTGAGACGGTAGGAGACGGCACTGACAGCGCGACACCGATTTCCGGCCGCCTCTGCGCAAGGAGACCGGTGAAGCCGCTGGTCAGCCGATCAGCGCCGGGATCTCCTGAGTCGCGAACCACAGCAATTCGTGGTCGTCGGCCCGCTCCACGGCCTGCTGTGCCTTCTCGTCACCGCTCAGCGCGGCCGGCAGCGCGCCGACGGCCGCTGTCACAGCGTCGACCGCGTCCTCCGCGTCGAGATGCACCGCCGCCGCCTTGGTCAGCGGGACCTCTGCGGTCAGCCGCACCCTGCCGACGGCGCCCTCGTCGTCCTCGGCACCGGCCCCCTCCTCCGCCACCTCGACGGTCGCGTCAGCGGCCTCCGCCACCACGACCACCCGGCGCCGCGCCGCCTCGAACTGGTCGCCCAGCAGCCGCAGTGAAGCGCCCGCCGCCTGCCGCAGCGCCGCGTACTCCAGCTCTTCCTCGTCCTCAGACCCCCACCACGCACGCAGCCCGGGGGTGACCGCATACGCCTCGACGGGCGCCGGCCCCAGCTCACCCGCACCGTGTGCCTCGCTCAGTGCGGGCAGGGTCAGGGGGACATAGACACGCATGGGCTGCCGCTTTCGTGTATCGCCGGGGACCGTATGCTCCGTCAGCATACGGGCCCGGCTCCCGCGTCGCCCCCGCCGTCCGCCCCGCAAAGCCGCAGGTGGAGATGGTGCCAGGTCAACGCGCGGCGCCCGCCTCCACCAGATAGGGGAACTTCCCCGGGGTCC
>NZ_JADKMA010000213.1 GCF_017676365.1 Streptomyces oryzae | reverse complement strand
GTTCCGGGCGGGTCCCCCGTCGCGTCGCGGCGGGCGAGAGATTGGGTTTCCATGCTGACGATCCTCGGCTTTGTCATGATCGCTACCTTCCTGGCGCTGATCATGACCAAGAAGTTGTCCCCCATAGCCGCGCTGGTGCTCATCCCCGCGCTGTTCTGCGTGCTGGTCGGCCAGGGGGCGCACCTGGGGGAGTACGTACTCGACGGCGTCGGTGACCTCGCGCCCACCGCCGCCATGCTGATGTTCGCGATCATCTACTTCGGCGTGATGATCGACGTCGGCCTCTTCGACCCGGTCGTGCGGGCCATCCTGCGGTTCTGCAAGGCGGACCCGCTGCGGATCGTGGTGGGGACGGCCGTGCTCGCCGCGATCGTCTCGCTGGACGGTGACGGCTCGACGACGTTCATGATCACCGTCTCCGCGATGCTGCCCCTCTACCGGCGGCTGGGCATGAGCGTGGTCGTGCTGACCGGCGTCGCCGCCACGGCCAACGGCGTCATGAACACCCTGCCCTGGGGCGGGCCCACCGCGCGGGCCGCCACCGCGCTGCACCTGGACGCGGGCGAGATCTTCGTCCCGATGATCCCGGCGCTGGCCGTCGGACTGCTCGCCGTCCTCGTGCTTTCCTACGCCCTCGGCCTGCGGGAGCGGCGCCGCCTCGGCACGCTGACCTTCGCGGGCGCGGGCGTCGGCGGCGACGCCGGTACGGACGTGGAGGAGCGCGAGGCGGAGACGGTGCTGGTGGGCGCCGGCGGCGGCAAGGGCGGCCAGGCCCGGTCCGGTGCTGCGGCATCCCGGTCGGGCGGCGCGGGCGCGGACGGCAATGCGGAGACTGGCGGCAACGGGGGCGCGGACGGCGCCGACGGCAACGCCGACTCCGGCCCCGAGTCCGCCGTGCTGGACCCGAACCGCCTCACCCTCCGCCCGAAGCTGTACTGGTTCAACGCGGCGCTGACCGTCGCCCTCCTCGTGCTGCTGATCGCCCAGCTGCTCCCCATCCCGGTGCTGTTCCTGCTGGGCGCCGCGGTCGCGCTGACCGTCAACTTCCGGGACATGGCCGACCAGAAGGCCCGGATCGCCGCGCACGCCGAGAACGTGCTCAACGTGTCCGGCATGGTCTTCGCGGCCGCCGTCTTCACCGGCGTACTGACCGGCACGGGCATGGTGGAGGAGATGGCCCGCAGCGTGGTGCACGCGATCCCCGACGCGCTCGGGCCGCACATGGCGGTGGTGACCGGCATCCTGAGCATCCCGTTTACGTATCTAATGTCGAACGACGGCTTCTACTTCGGCATCGTGCCGATCCTCTCCGAGGCCGGGGCCGCGCACGGGGTCAGCTCGCTGGAGATCGCCCGCGCCTCGCTCGTCGGCCAGCCGCTGCACATGTCGAGCCCGCTGGTCCCGGCCGTATACGTACTGGTCGGTATGGCGAAGGTGGAGTTCGGGGAGCACACCAGGTTCACGATCAAGTGGGCGGTGCTGACGTCGCTGGTGGTGCTCGGCGCGGGGCTGCTCTTCGGGATCGTGTAGCCGGTCGTCGGGGGCCGGGTGGCCGGGCTCACTCTGGACAGCCGACCGCGGCGGTCCCCTACCCTTCCTGGGAAGAGTTGGCCGGAATGGGGGATTCCGGGCGGGTTCGGAGAGAGTGCGAGTCAGCAGCCGAGAGGAGGCGGGGCGATGCGAGTCAGGCCGCCGCGCCGCGTCTCCTCCCATGTGCTGGCGGCGCAGCTCGCGCTCGTCGTCGGCGTGACGGCGCTGGTCAGCGGGCTGTTCCTGGCGCCGCTGAGCGACCAGCTGGACCGGCAGGCCATGCGCCGCGCCCTCGCGATCGCGCAGACCACGGCGGCGCGGCCGGGGCTGGCCGCCGAGCTGACCGCCGCGGGCCAGGGCGCCGGCCGGCCCTCCCCCGGCGGGCCCCTACAGGCCGAGGCGGAGCGCATCCGGCACGCCACGGGCGCCGAGTACGTGGTGATCATGGACGAGCGCGGCATCCGCTGGTCCCACCCGTCGCCCTCGGCGCTCGGGCACCACGTCTCCACCGACCCGGGACCTGCGCTGGCCGGACACGAGGTCACCCAGATCGACGAGGGCACCCTCGGCCGCACCGCACGCGGCAAGGCCCCGCTGCGGGACGCCGACGGGCGGGTCGTCGGCGCGGTCTCGGTCGGAATCGACTACGCCAACGTCCGCGAAGGGCTGCTGGCGCTCGTCCCCAGGCTGTTGACGTACGCGGGCGGGGCGCTGGCCGTCGGCGCGCTGGCCGCGTATCTGCTGGCCCGGCGGCTGCGACGGCGTACCCACGCGCTCGCCTTCTCCGACATCTCCGCCCTGCTGGCCGAGCGCGAGGCCATGCTGCACGGCCTCGCCGAGGGCGTGGTCGCGCTGGACGCGGGCGGCAGGGTGCGGCTGGTCAACGACGAGGCCCAGCGCCTCCTCGGCCTCGGGCCCGAAGCGCTCGGCCGCCCGGTGACCGAGGCGCTGGGCCCGGGACGTACGGCGGACGTGCTCGCAGGCCGGGTGAGCGGCCGCGACCTGGTCACCGTGCGCGGCACCCGCGTACTGGTCGCCAACCGGATGCCCACCGCGGACGGCGGCGCCGTCGCCACCCTGCGGGACCGCACCGAGCTGGAACGCCTCGGCCGCGAACTCGAAGGCACCCGCGGCCTCCTGGACGCCCTGCGCGCCCAGGACCACGAGCACGCCAACCGGCTGCACACCCTGCTCGGCCTGCTGGAACTGGGCCTGCACGAGGAGGCCGCACAGTTCGTCACGGACGCGCTCGGCGTGCACCACGCGACGGCCGAGGAGGTCACCGAGCGGGTGCACGACCCCCTGGTCTCGGCGCTGCTCGTCGGCAAGGCCGCGGTGGCCGCCGAGCGCGGCGTCGCGCTGCGCCTCGCCCCCGACTCGCTCCTCCCGGACCGCCTGGTCGACCCGAGCGGCCTGGTCACGGTCGTCGGCAACCTGGTGGACAACGCGCTGGACGCGGCGGCGGGCAGCGCGGAGCCGGCGGTCGAAGTGGAGCTGCGGGGCGAGGAGGACCGCAGCGTGCGTCTCGCCGTACGCGACACCGGCCCCGGCATCCCTCCCGAGCACCGGGAACAGGTCTTCGAGGAGGGCTGGTCCACCAAGGCCGCGTCCGCCGACGACGAGGAAGGCAACCCCCACCTCGGTCTGGGCCTCGCCCTCGTACGGCGCTTCGCGGAGCGCGCGGGCGGCGAGGTCCGCGTCGGCGCCTCGGACGCGGGCGGCGCCGAGTTCCGCGTCGTCCTGCCGGACGCGCTGACCGCGGCCACCGGCGCACCCGCGGAAGCCGAACCCGCGCGGACGGACGCCCTCACATGACCGCGGCACCGATCGACGTGCTCGTCGTGGACGACGACCCCAACGTGGCCCGGATCAACGCCGCTTACGTGTCGAAGGTCGCCGGCTTCCACGTCGCCGGCACCGCACACAGCGCCGCCGAGGCCCTGCTCTTCCTGCGCCGGCACCCCGTCGATCTCGTCCTGCTCGACCACTACTTGCCGGACGAGTCGGGGCTGGCCCTCCTGCGCCGGCTGCACAGCCTCGGCATCGAGACCGAGGCCATCATGGTGACCGCGGCCCGCGACACCAAGACCGTCCGCGCGGCGCAACGCCACGGCGCCCTGCAGTACGTGGTGAAGCCGTTCACCTTCGCCCATCTGCGCGGCAAGCTCGACAGCTACGCAGCCCTCCGCCGCGAACTGGCCACCTCACCCCGCGCCGCCGCCACCCAGGAAACGGTGGACCGCATCTTCGGCGCCGCGACCCCGCCCGGCGGTACGGAAACGCTGCCCAAGGGCCACTCGGTCCTCACCGCCGACCTGGTACGCGAGGTCCTGCACAACGCCGCCGCCCCCCTCTCGGCCCAGGAAGTCGCCACCCGCGCCGGCCTCAGCCGACAGACCGCCCAGCGCTACCTGAAACTCCTGGAGGGCGCCGGCCTGGTCCGCCACCGCCTCAAACACGGCGAAACCGGCCGCCCGGTCCACCTCTACCACTGGCACGGCCCGCTGGACTGAGTCACCGTCCCGACCGGCGGCTGACGCGGTGCACCCGCTGGGTGGTCAGTTCGTAGCGGGCACCGACGATGGTCAGCGCGCCCGAATCCACCTTCGCGGCGAGATCGGGCTCCGCGGCGAGCCGCGAACGGATCAGCCGTACGTTGGCGTCGATCGTCGCGGCGATACGCGCGTCGCCCTCCTTCTCGTGGTCGATGGCAGGGGCGATCTGATCGGCCACGTACTGGATGTGGGCGGGAAGTTCGTCCCCCGACTCCTCCGCCCGCACCGCGGCCGTCACGGCACCGCACGACTGGTGGCCGAGCACCATGAGCAGCGGGATGTCCAGTTCGAGCACTCCGTACGCGAGGCTGCCGAGCACGGCCTCGTCGAGGACCTGTCCCGCGCTGCGAACGGTCATCAAGTCGCCGAGGCCCTGGTCGAAGACCAGTTCCGGAGGCACCCGGGAGTCGATGCAGCCGAGCACCAGGGCGAAGGGGTGCTGACCGGTGGTCAGCGCCTGCCGGACGGCGGGCGTCTCGTCCGGATGCCGTTCCCGGTAGTGGCACCAGCGCCGGTTGCCCGCCGCCAGCTCCCGCAGGGCCTCCTCGGCAGTGGCGGGCCGCTTGCGAAGCGGGGGTGTGGGGGCTGCTGCGGCTGCTGGGGAACCACTGACGGCAAGGCCGGCGCCGAGGGCCGCGGTCCCGGTGAGCGCGGTGCGGAGGAGGGACCGGCGCGCGGGTGCCGTCCGCTCCGAGCCTGCAGATCTGGGAGATATTGGGGCGAAATTCACGGAGGAAACGTATCTGCGCCTCGACGCCCCTTCGTTGGGATTGCTGAATCATGGACGGGCGTTGGCGACTCCTGATCAAGTCCTGGGCATTTCTTGGCGATTCCTGGGGCTGTCCTTGCCGCAGGCCGCGAGTCTCATACGGTCAGCGCCAGGTGCTGCCCGCGAAGTGGAGGTCTTCCAGGGCGTCCAGGACCACGGTGCGGTGGTACCACTCCAGCCAGCGCCCGGTCTGGGAGCCCACCTCGTCCAGGGCGCGGGCCTGGGAGGCGGACAGGGCGCGGACCGGGCGCTCGTGGTGGGTGGAGACCACGCCCTCGACCTGGCCCGAGGGCACGACCAGGGGAGTGCTGTGGCAGCCACGGCTGCCCGCTGCCAGGATCGCCGCTCTGGAGGGCTCGTCGAAGACCGTGTCGGTGGCCACGTCCGTCACCGTGACCCGGGTGACCTGCTGCGAAGCCTGTGCGCAGGAGGTGCCGTCCTTGCCGACCCGGTCGAAGAACTCCAGGAAGTCGTCGTCCAGCCCGTGGTGCTTCTCGATCCGCAGGTCGCCGGTGACGGGATCGACGAGCTGCACATTGCCCATGCCGGTCTCGGCGACCTCCATGCTGCGCCGCAGGACGGCGGAGAGCACCTCCGTCGCGTTCGCGGAGGCCGCCCGCAGCCCGGGCGCGAAGGCCAGCGGGGGAGCGGAGAGCCGCTTCCTGCCGGGGAACCACTCGCCGTCCAGGGTGCGCGGGGCCGGGATGGTCACGACGGCGGCGGCGAGCGTACGCAGCCGTACGTTGAACCGCTGCGAACTGGCCTCCAGCAGCGCGAACGCCGCGCTGTCGTCGGGCAGCCGGTAGCGCTCCTCCAGCACGCCCTGGGCGCGGGAGATCAGCGGATGGGTGCGGGCCTTGGCCCGCAGATGGCGGACTTCTGTGCGCAGGCGGAGCAGTTCCTCGGGCGGGGCCGACACCGCCGGACTCCTCGTCGTGGTGCTCCCCGCACATACCGACCGTTCAGTATGCCCGGCAAGGGTCCCCCGGCCCGGGAGGCCCGGAGCGCCCGCTTGCTCCGGCCGCCTCGGCGACGGAATCTCCGGCCCCGGCCCCGGCCCCGCCAGGCCCGGGCCACCGCACGCGGTGGCCGCCTCGGCGACGGAACGTACGACGGTCAGGGCGCCCTCCGTGGCCAGCACCTCGCCGCCCGTCGCGTCGGCCGTGGCGAGCAGAAGCCGGCTGCCGCGCTCTTCCAGGGTGCGAGCACAGCCGACCAGCGCACGAACGCCCGCCGCTGAGACGCGCGGGACCAGCGCCAGGTCGATCACCACCGCAGTGCAGCCCGCAGCCGGCCGCGTGGCTGCTTCCAGTGCGGCGTGCTCCGGGCCCTCCAACGGGCCCTCCGCACGCACCACCCACAAGCCGTCACCGCCCGGCAGCCGCACCACTTCCACCCGAGCGAAGCCAAGGCCGCCCGAACCGCCCATACAGCGCCTTCTTCCTCCCCCGCAATATTTGCAGTACGACAACGGTACTCATCCTCACAACTGCACGGCAGTTCGGTACCGTCCCGGCCGACACCGGTGACACTCGGGCGAGGGTTCACGCCGTGACGCCACGGCAAGGGGAGAGTGGGAGTTCCCCACCGAGGAGAACTCCATGGCGAGACCCACGAGTTCCGGCCCCCGCTCCTTTCCCGCCGGACCCCTGGTCGCACGGCGGCCCGGCGCCGCAGCAGCCGTCGCCGCACTGGCCGTCGCCGGCCTCGCACTGCCGGCACTGAGCGCCCCCGCACCCGCCGCTGCCGCTCCCCACTCCGCGCCCACGCCTGCCGAACCCGACTCCGTGCTGCTCCGGGGCGTGAGCCGCGACCTCGGCCTCAGCACGGCGGAGGCCAGGACCCGGCTCGGCAACGAGTCCGCGGCTGCCGCCACCGCCACCACGCTGCGCACCGCGCTCGGCGACAGCTTCGCCGGAGCCCGGGTCAGCGGGCGTACGGCCGAGCAGCTGACGGTGGCGACCACGGACGCGGCACGGAAGGACCGCATCACCCGGGCGGGCGCCACCGCACGTGTCGTCACCCGGAGCCTCGGCGAGCTCCGCGGCGTGCAGCGGGCGCTCGACCGTGCCGCGGCCCGCTCGGCCCCCGTGGGCGTACCCGTGTGGTACGCCGACATCGCCCGCAACGACATCGTCGTCGAGGCCCGCAGCGACTCCGCCGCGTACGCGCTGCTGCAGCGGGCCGGCGTCGGCCGGGACGCGGTGACGGTGCGCCACACCACCGCCGAACCCCGCCCGTTCGCCGACCTGCGCGGTGGCGACGTGTACTACATGGACGGCAGCGGCCGCTGTTCCCTCGGCTTCTCCGTCACCAAGGGAGGCCGACGCGTGCAGGGCGGATTCCTGACCGCGGGCCACTGCGGCACCCCGGGCACCACCACCTCCGGGTACGACCGGCAGGCGCAGGGCACCTTCCGGGGCTCGGCGTTCCCCGGCAGCGACCACGCCTGGGTGGCGACGAACGCGCACTGGAGGCCGCGCCCGCTGGTCAACGGCTACGGCAACGGCGAGGTGCCGGTGACCGGTTCCACCGAGGCACTGGAGGGCTCGTCCGTGTGCCGTTCCGGCTCCACCAGTGGCTGGCACTGCGGCACCATCCAGCAGCGCGACGCCACCGTCACCTACCCGCAGGGCACCGTCCACGGGATGGCACGCACCACCGTGTGCTCCGAGCCGGGCGACTCGGGCGGCCCGTTCCTCTCCGGCAGCCAGGCCCAGGGCATGACCTCGGGAGGGACCGGCGACTGCACCTCCGGCGGCACCACCTTCTTCTCCCCGGTCAACCCGGCGCTCAGGGCGTACGGCCTCACCCTCGTCACCGACCGGAACCGCGGCCCGTCCCGGTGGGGCGGCGCCTGAGGGCGGCGGACCGGGCGGCAGAATTGGGCGGTGTACGGGAGACCAGCTCGGCGAGAGGGGCAGTGCGTGCCGGCGGAAGGCGCACCCGGCGAAAGAGCCGACAGAGCGGAAGGGAACGAGTCGAACGGCCGGCCGGCCGAGGAGGATGTCGTCGCGCGGGTCCTGGGCCAGTGGCGGCAGGTGCTGCCCGACCTGGACACCGAGCCGATCGGGGTGATCGGCCGCCTCACCAGGTGCGCGGCGCTGCTGCGGCAGGCGTCGGACGCGCCGCTGGCCCGCGAGGGCTTCTCGCGCCCGGAGTTCGACATCCTCAGCGCCCTGCGCCGCGAGGACCAGGAGCTCACCCCGGGCCGGCTGGCCCGGGAGACCTACGCCTCCGGCACCGCCGTCACCAAGCGGGTGCGCACCCTGGAGGAGCGGGGCCTGGTCGAGCGGCGCCCGGACGCGCGGGACCGCCGCATGGCCCATCTGTCGCTGACCGCGCACGGGCGTGAGCTGGTGGACCGGATCATGCCGGAACAGGTCGCGTACGAGCGCTCACTGCTCGCCGGGCTGGGCGAGGAGCAGCGCGACGGGCTCTCCCGGATGCTGGGCGAGCTGTTGCGGCTGCTGGAGAACCGGGAGGGAGCGGGCTCCCGGCACTGACCCGGCCGGGTCCCCGCCCGCCGCGCCTCAGGGGGCGCTGTCGGCTCCTGAGGCCGCCGCCCCCTTGATCACCAAGCTCTCCAGCAGCTCCTCGGTCGCCGCCGCGATCCGCTCGACGGCCAGGTCGAAGGCCGCCTGATTGTGCCCGGCCGGGGCGCGGAACCCCGACACCTTGCGGACGTACTGGAGCGCGGCGGCCCGCACGTCCTGCTCGGTGACGACATCGGCGTAGGGCGGACGCAGGGTCCGGATGCTTCTGCACATACTGCCGACGGTACGTCCCGTCAGCCAGCACTCGCCTGTTCGAGTGAGGCGAGGTACGGTGAAAAGGCCGTGACGTGCGGAGATATCGCTCCGTTCCCGGAAGGGAGGCGGGCCATGCAGACCACGACGGGGCTGCTCGGCGAACTGACTCCGGAGCAGCGGGAGCGGTTGCGTTCCCTGGGCCACGAAGTGCGCTTCGAAGCCGGAGAACGGATCTTCGAGGAGGGCTCGAAGGCCGACCGCTTCTGGATCCTGCATACCGGCTCGGCGACGCTGGCCATGCACATACCCGGCCACCGTGACGTGGCCATCGACCACGTCCGGCACGGGGAACTGCTCGGCTGGTCCTGGATGTTCCAGCCGTATGTGTGGTCGCTCGCCGCTCAGGCGGACAGCCCGGTGCGCGCCCTGGAGTTCGACGCACTCTCGGTGCGGGTGCTGTGCGAGGAGGACAAGGCGCTGGGCCTGGCGATGACCAGGACGGTTGCGGCGGTGATGGGCGACAGGCTCCAGCGCTGCCGCGCCCGGCTGGTCGACCTCTTCGGCCCCTACGCCCCCCACGACCGCGCCCAGGGCCCGATCTGAGCCCCGAAGGGGCGCGGGGCACGACCGCCTGACCTACCCCGCCTCCTGCTCCGGCAACGCCTCCGCGCCCCCCACCGGGCCGGCGGCCGGAACCCCGACGACCTCCCTCTCCTCCTGCGCAGCCGCAGAATCCTCCGGCACCGGCACCGCCTCAGCAGCCGAGACCCCGGCCCGCATCAGCGCGGCGAGCCCGTGAACGGCGCACAGATCCGGCTCAGCGGCCACCTGTACGGCCATCCCCGTGTGCTCCCGCAGCTGGTCGGCGAGGCCGGGCAGCAGCGCCGTGCCGCCCGCCAGCACCATGCCGCGCTCGGCGAGGTCGGCCACCAGGTCGGGCGGGCAGCGGTGCAGCACGACGCGGATCGCGTCCAGCAGCCCGGTGAGCGGGTCCGGGATGGCGCCGCGCACCTCCTCGGGGTCGATGGTGACGGTGCGGGCGAGCCCGGAGACCACATCGCGGCCCTGCACCTCCACGGGCCCCCCGGAGCCGCCGCCGACGCCGTTGCCGAGCAGCGCCAGATGGAGCGGGCGCACCTCCTGGCTGGGCAGCAGCAGCTCGTGCCGGTTGCGCAGATACTGCACGACGGAGTGCTGGATGGTGTCCCCGCCCAGCGCCACCGTCCCCGCCGCCACGACGGCGCCCAGCGAGACCACCGCGACCTGCGTGGTGGTCGTCCCGCACAGCAGCACCATGGCCCCCTCGGGGCGTACCACGGGCAGCCCGCAGCCGATCGCGGCGGCGATGGGGGCCTCCACCAGCTCGACGTGGCGCGCGCCCACTCCGTTCAGCGTCTCGATCACGGCGCGGCAGGTCAGCGGGTCGGCGTCGTGCGGGACGGTGGCCACGGCCTGCTTCATCGTCCGGCGCCGCTTGAAGCGGCGCAGCTTGTCGCCGATCAGCGCCCGTACCATCCGCCTGGCCATGTCGATGTCCACCACATGGCCGCCCGAGACGGGCCTGATGACCTGAATGTGCTGCGGGGTGCGCCCGTCCATCCGCTCCGCTGCCTGGCCGACTGCGATCAGTGTGCCCGAGTGGGTGTTCATGGCGACGACCGACGGCTGGTCGACGATGAGCCCCGCCCCCTTGGCGTAGATGCGGGTCCTGGCCGCTCCCAGGTCGACGGCGACGGAGCAGCGGGTCAGGGACTCAAGGCTGGAGCAGCTCATGGCGCTCGTGTCCTTCCGGGAGCATCTGGCGTGGACCAGTGGACCGCCCCAGGGACGGTGCCGAGGGACGGTCCACGCTCAGCCTGTGCCGGTCCGTGACCTCGCGCTCGCCGGGCGGGTCCGCCGGGGTGACGCCCCCTCGGCCAACTCGGCCGATCAGGGGCGCGTGCGCCCCGTAAGGGGCGCGGGGAACGGCGCGACCGCCCCCTCGCCCGCAAACTGCGTCCGGTAGAGCTGCTCGTACCGTCCGCCGGCGGCCAGCAGCTCCTCGTGGGTGCCGCGCTCGACGATCCGGCCCTCTTCCAGTACGAGGATCTGGTCGGCGGCCCGCACGGTGGACAGCCGGTGCGCGA
The DNA here is from genome assembly GCF_017676365.1 of Streptomyces oryzae. GTDB lineage: Bacteria > Actinomycetota > Actinomycetes > Streptomycetales > Streptomycetaceae > Streptomyces > Streptomyces oryzae. Next base: position 2,430 of record NZ_JADKMA010000213.1, on the reverse strand, counting down.
TCACCAGGGAGGTACGGCCTTGCAGCGCCTCACCGAGCGCTTCCTGCACGGCGGCCTCCGAGGTGGAGTCCAGGTGCGCCGTGGCCTCGTCCAGCAGTACGACGCGGGGCCTGGCCAGCAGCAGCCGCGCGATGGTCAGCCGCTGCCGCTCGCCGCCGGAGAGCCGGTAGCCGCGCTCGCCGACCAGGGTGTCCAGGCCGTCGGGGAGGGCGGCGACGAGTCCGTCGAGGCGGGCCCTGCGCAGCGCGGACCACAGCTCCTCGTCGGTGGCCTCGGGACGCGGCAGCAGCAGGTTGGCGCGGATGGTGTCGTGGAAGAGGTGGCCGTCCTGGGTGACCATGCCGAGCGTCTGCCTGACCGCCGCCGCGCTCAGGTCGCGGACGTCCTTGCCGGCCAGCCGTACGGCGCCGCTGTCCACGTCGTAGAGCCGGGGGACCAGCGAGGCGAGAGTGGATTTGCCCGCGCCCGAGGAGCCCACGAGGGCGATCATCTCTCCTGGCCCGGCGCGGAAGGAGATGCCGTGCAGCACCTCCTCGCCGCCCCGGGTGTCGAGCGTGGCGACCTCCTCCAGGGATGCGAGGGAGACCTTGTCGGGAGAGGGGTAGCTGAAGTGGACGTCGTCGAACTCGACGGAGACGGGCCCGGCGGGTACCTCCTCGGCGTCGGCCTTCTCCTCGATCAGCGGCCTGAGGTCGAGCACCTCGAAGACCCGCTGGAAGCTGACCAGCGCGCTCATCACCTCCACCCGGGCGCTGGCCAGCGCGGTCAGCGGCGCGTAGAGGCGGGTGAGCAGCAGCGCGAGGGAGACGACGGCGCCCGGGTCGAGGCTGCCGCGCAGTGCGTAGAAGCCGCCGAGCCCGTAGACGAGGGCGAGCGCCAGGGCTGCCATCAGGGTGAGCGCCGTGAAGAAGACCTCCTGCACCATCGCGGTGCGCACCCCGATGTCCCGTACGCGGTCGGCGCGGGCCGCGAACTCGGCCGACTCCTCGGCAGGGCGGCCGAACAGCTTGACCAGGGTGGCGCCCGGTGCGGAGAAGCGCTCCGTCATCTGGGTGCTCATCTGCGCGTTGTGGTCGGCCCGTTCCCGCTCCAGCCGGGCGAGCCGGGCGCCCATCCGCCGCGCCGGCAGCACGAACAGCGGCAGCAGTACCAGGGTGAGCAGGGTGATCCGCCAGGAGAGGTTGAACATCACCACGAGGGTCAGCAGCAGCGTGACGAGGTTGCTGAACACCTCCGAGAGGGTGGAGGAGAAGGCGCGCTGGGCACCGATGACATCGTTGTTGAGCCGGCTGACCAAAGCTCCCGTACGGGTGCGGGTGAAGAAGGCCACCGGCATCCGCTGCACATGGTCGTAGACGGCCGTACGCAGATCGAGGATGAGGCCCTCCCCGATGCGCGCGGACAGCCAGCGGGTCAGAAGGCCGACCCCGGCCTCCGCCAGCGCGATGGCCGCGATCAGCCCGGCGAGTACCAGCACGGTGCTGCTGGGGGCGCCCCGGTCGATCGCGTTCATCACCCGCCCGGCGAGCAGCGGCGTGGCCACGGTGAGGACCGCGAGCACGCTGCTGAACAGCATGAACGCGACCAGCTTGCGGTGGTGGCGGTGCGCGAAGCGGACGACACGGCGGACCGTGGCCGCGGAGAAGGGGTGCTGGTCCTGGTGGGCGTGGCGCGCGTTGTAGAGCGCGTGCCAGGCGGTCATCTCCATGCTCATACCGGGAAGCTAGAACTTGAAGAGAACTTCAAGTCAAGGGTCTGACCGGCTGTGATGAGCTCACGACGGCGGGTCGTGCACGTGCATCGGCACATGCATCAGTACGTGAACGAAGTTATGATCCCGGGAAGTTGGCAGATGAGGGCCCTGCGGCCCGTCTGCTCGGCGACCCGCACGTTCGACACCTCAGGAGATCCAAGTGCCCGACGCGTTCAACGGCATGGCCGCCAGGGACCTCCAGGGGGTCGTGTGGCGAAAGAGCCGGTTCAGCAACTCCCAGGGCGCCTGCGTCGAGTTCGCCAAGCTGCCCAACGGGGACATCGCCATGCGCAACTCGCGCTTCCCCGACGGGCCCGCGCTCGTCTACACCCCCGCTGAGGTGGCGGCGCTGCTGCTCGGCGTCAAGGCCGGCGAGTTCGACGACCTGGTGGCCCACTGACGATCGACCCCTCCCGGGCCTCGCGGCCGACCCGGAACAGCGCCCAGACGATCTTCCCGGCGAGCGGGCCCGACAGTGGATGCCAGCCCCAGTTGTCGCTGAAGGAGTCGACCAGGCACAGTCCGCGGCCCGACTCCGCCGTGAAGCCGGGCACCCCGAACCCCGGGAAATCCTCGGAGAACTCCTGGAAATCCTCGGTGTCCAGGGCGCCCAACGCGTCGAACGCGTCTACGGCTTGCACGGCGCCCCCGTGACCCCCGTTTCCCCCGTGACCCCC
>NZ_JADKMA010000212.1 GCF_017676365.1 Streptomyces oryzae | reverse complement strand
GGGGCCACGGGGGCCAGGTCTACGGGGCCCAGGTCCACGGCGACCGGGTCTTCGCCGGGCGCCATGGCTTCACGGCCCGGCCCCGGCTCGCGGAGCCCGAGGCCGCCGCCGCGCCCGGATCGCTGCTCGCCCCGATGCCGGGCACGGTGGTGCGGGTGGCGGAGGGCATCGCGGAGGGGGCCGAAGTGGTCGCGGGCCAGCCCTTGTTGTGGCTGGAGGCGATGAAGATGGAGCACCGCGTGGCGGCCCCAGCGGACGGGAGGGTCGCCGCCTTGCACGTCGTCGTGGGACAGCAGGTCGAAGTCGGCGCCGTTCTTGCGGTCGTCACCCCAACCGGAAGGGGAGAGGAATGACAGCCCTCATCGAGACCGGCGAAACCGACGAACACAAAGAACTGCGCGCATCGGTGGCCGCCCTCGGCAGCCGCTACGGCCGTGAATACTTCGCGGAGGTGGTGCGCGAGGGCAAGCACACGGACGCACTGTGGGCCGAAGCCGCACAGCTCGGCTATCTCGGCGTCAACCTCCCCGCCGAGTACGGAGGCGGCGGCTGCGGCATCCAGGAACTCTCCATCGTGCTGGAGGAACTCGGCGCCGCCGGCTGTCCCCTCCTCATGCTGGTGGTCTCGCCCGCGATCTGCGGTACGGTCATAGCCCGCTTCGGCACCACGGAGCAGCAGCGCGCCTGGCTCCCCGGGCTTGCGGACGGCACCCGCAAGATGGCGTTCGGCATCACGGAGCCCGACGCCGGCTCCAACTCGCACCGGATCACCACCACGGCCCGCCGCGACGCCGCCACCGGGGATTGGCTGCTGACCGGCCGCAAGGTCTTCATCTCGGGCGTCGACATCGCGGACGCGACCTTGATCGTGGGCCGCACGGAGGACGCCCGTACGGGCAGACTGAAGCCCTGCCTGTTCATCGTCCCCCGCGAAGCACGCGGCTTCTCGCGCAACCCGATCGACATGGAGATCAGCGCCCCCGAGAAGCAGTTCGAGCTCGTACTGGACGAGGTACGCCTGCCCGCCGACGCGCTGGTCGGCGACGAGGACGCGGGGCTGCTCCAGCTCTTCGCCGGGCTCAACCCGGAACGCATCATGACGGCCGCGTTCGCCCTCGGCATGGCGCGCCACGCGATCGGCCGGGCCACGGACTACGCCCGTACCCGGCAGGTGTGGCAGGAACCCATCGGCACCCACCAGGCCATCGCGCACCCGCTCGCGCAGGCCCACATCGAGGTGGAGTGCGCGCGGCTGATGACGCAGAAGGCGGCTCTGCTGTACGACGCGGGGGACGACACCGGAGCCGGTGAGGCGGCGAACATGGCCAAATACGCGGCGGCCGAGGCGTGCGTGCGGGCTGTCGACCAGTCGGTGCACACGCTGGGCGGCAACGGGCTCACCCGCGAATACGGGCTCGCGGCGCTGATCACCGCGTCACGGGTGGCCCGCATCGCCCCGGTGAGCCGGGAGATGATCCTCAACTACGTCTCCCACCAGACCCTCGGCCTCCCGAAGTCCTACTGATGCTCACCACCCGGACCGAGCACGCCATCCGCACCCTCACCCTCGACTCCCCCCACAACCGCAACGCCCTCTCCGCACAACTGGTCGCCGAGCTGTACGAGGAGCTTGCGCGGTCCGAGGCGGACAGTGACGTACGGGCGGTCCTCCTCACCCACACGGGCAACACGTTCTGCGCGGGGGCGGATTTGAGTGGGATGAGCGGGATGAGCGCTGATCAGGAGGCTGCCCCTGCCCGACGTCCGCAGGCTGCGGGCGCGTGGTCCTTGCTGGGGGCACCTCCCGGCCGGAGGCTGGGGGAGCAGTTCCCCGCGCCCCTGACGGGGCTCGTCTCCCTGCTGCGCTTGGGCAGTCTGCTCCCCCAAGCTCTTCGAGCAGGGGGTACCCCCAGGCGCAGGGTGGGCAAGCGCAGCCCTCTTGCGGGGCAAGCAAAAGGCACCGAGCAAGCCTTGGCCCTCGCAGAATTGCTACGCCGCATCGTCGCCTTCCCCAAACCAGTCGTCGCCAAAGTCACGGGCCACGTCCGGGCGGGCGGCACCGGACTGCTGGCGGCGTGCGACATCTCCATCGCGGGACCCGCCGCAACGTTCGCGTTCACGGAGGCCCGCATCGGCGTCGCCCCGGCGGTCATCTCGATGCCGGTGCTGCCGCGCACGGACCCCCGCGCGATGGCGCGCTACTACCTCACCGGCGAGCGCTTCGGCCCCGAGGAGGCGGCCCGGATCGGGCTGGTGACGCTGGCCGCCGACGACCCCGACGAGGCACTGGTCCCCGTGCTCGACGGCCTGCGCCGAAGCTCCCCGCAGGGGCTCGCGGAGTCGAAGCGGCTGGTCACCAGGGAGGTGCTGGCGGCGTTCGACCGCGACACGGGTACCCTCGCTGACCTGTCGGCGCGGCTGTTCGCGTCGGAAGAGGCCCGCGAGGGCATGACGGCCTTCCTCGAACGACGGGAGCCCTCATGGGCAGTGCGGCAGGCGCCCGGGCGGTGAACCCGCGGACGGGCGGCGAGCGGACGGCAGGCAGCACCCGCGGTGCGGCGCCCAAGCAGGACCGCAGCAGGGCCACCCGGCAACGCCTGCTGCAGTCGGCGGTGACGTGCCTGGCCGAGCACGGCTGGTCGGGCAGCACCGTCACGGTGGTCGCCGAGCACGCGGGCGTCTCACGCGGCGCCGCCCAGCACCACTTCCCCACCCGCGAGGACCTGTTCACGGCGGCGGTCGAATACGTGGCGGAGGAGCGCTCACGCGCCCTGCGCGAGCTGCCGACGCCCGCCTCCGCACGGGCCGCCGTCGAGACACTGGTCGGCCTGTACACCGGTCCGCTCTTCCGCGCCGCCCTGCACCTGTGGGTCGCGGCGTCCAACGAGCCGCAGCTGGGCCCGCGGGTGACCGCGCTGGAGGCCCGTATCGGACGGGAGACGCACCGGATGGCGGTCGAACTGCTGGGCGTCGACGAGCGCCGGCCCGGCGTCCGGGAGACCGTGCAGGGGCTGCTGGACATGGCGCGCGGGCTCGGCCTCGCCAATCTGCTGACCGACGACAGCGCGCGCCGCGAGCGGGTCGTGGCGCAGTGGGCCCGGCTGCTGGAGAACGCCCTGCACGGCTGAGTCGCCAACATGTATGTGAACTGACGGACCACAGCTGCGCGTTCCCTCCACAGTCCGCCCTTGTCCGCAGTCTTGACGCTCCCATAGGCCACTCCTAGGGTGACGCTCGTTCAGCGATCTGGCACGTGTTCATGCACATGAATCATTGGGCGAACCGAACCAGGGAGCCGCCATGTCCGGACTGGACTGGGGAGTTGTCGGCGCGTACTTCTTCGTGATGCTGGCGATCGGCCTGTACGCGACCCGCCGGGTCGACAACGTCGCGGACTTCTTCACCGCGCGCGGCCGTATCCCCTGGTGGCTGTCGGGGATCTCGCACCACATGTCCGGCTACAGCGCCATCATGTTCGTCACCTTCGCCGCCGTCGCCTACGACTACGGCGTCACCGTCTACTTCTGGTGGCCGCTGACCATCGGGATCGGCGTCGGCATCGGGGCCTTCCTCTTCGCGCCCCGCTGGAACCGGCTCCGTGCCAAGCACGGCGTCAACTCGCCGCTGGAATATCTGGCCGTCCGCTACAACCTGCCCACCCAGCAGGTGCTCGCCTACAGCGGCGCCGCGCTCAAGGTCGTGGACATCGCCGCCAAGTGGGTCGCCATCGCCGTCCTGTTGCAGGGCTTCGCCGACATCCCTCTGGCCTGGGGCATCACCCTCACCGGCGTCTGCACCATGATCTACATGGCCTTCGGCGGGCTGTGGGCCGATGTCCTCACCGACTTCGGCCAGTTCATCATCCAGTTCGCCGCGGGCATCGCCATGCTGGTGGCCGTCATGGCACACCTGGACGGTCTCGCCACGCTGTGGACGATGTGGGGCGACCTGCCGTCCGGCCACAGCGACCCGGTGGCAGGACCCGTCACCACCACGCTGATCCTCGCCTTCCTCCTCGTCAAAACCTTCGAGTACAACGGCGGCATGTGGAACCTCGCCCAGCGCTACATGGCCGCGCCCTCCGGCTCCCGGGCGAAGAAGTCCGCACTGCTCTCCAGCGCGCTGTGGCTGATCTGGCCGCTGATCCTCTTCATCCCGATGATCGCCGCGCCGCTGATCGTGCCCGGCGTCGAGAACGGCGAGGAGTCCTACATCAAGCTCGCCCAGGAACTGCTGCCCGGCGGCATGATCGGGCTGCTGCTGGCCGGCTTCTTCTCCCACACCATGGCCATGGTCGCCTCGGACTCCAACGTCATCACCGCCGTCATCACCCGCGACCTCGCCCCCGTGCTGGTGCGCCGCGTACGCACCTTCGGCGAACGCGGCCAGCTGTTGTTCGCACGCATCACCACGGTCGCGTTCGTCACCCTCAGCATGGGCTTCGCCCTCTTCTCCGACCCCGACGGCTTCATCATGACGGTCGTCGTCAGCATCGTCGCCGCCACCATGGGCCCCATCTCCATCCCCCTGATGCTCGGCCTCCTCCCCTGGTTCAAACTCCACGGCTCCCTCGCCGCCATCACCTCCTGGGCCGGCGGCATCGCCGTCTGGTCGATCCTCTACTGGGGTGTGGAGGACGCCACCCAGGCCATGACCGTCGGCCTCCCCCTCCTCACCTCGCTCGTCCTGTACGTCACCATCGGCTTCCTCCGCCCAGTGGAGACGACCGCGGGCAATGCCCTCGTCGACTCCCTCGCCGACGACCCCCAAGCAGAGGCCCAGCCAACCACCCCGGACGCCCCCACCCTTCCCCCACTGGAACTCCGCTAGCCGCTCGCCGTTCACGCGGGAAGGTTCAGTTCGGCCCAAAGGGTCTTGGTGACCGCGTCATTCATCCGTACTCCCCAGCGATCCGCCACGGCGTCCACCAGCAGCAGTCCGCGCCCGGACTCCTCCTCGTCACCCGGCAGCCGTGGTGTACCCGGCGGCAGGGGCTTGTCCGCGCGGGCGTCGGTGACCTCCACCCGGAGCACCCCCTCGCGCAGATCCAGGTGCAGCCGGAAGTCCCGGCCGATGTTGCCGCAGTGCCGTACGGCGTTCGCCGCGAGCTCCGCCACGATCAGCGCCGCGCTGTGCGAGGCGGCGCTGCGGTACGGGAGCGCACGCTCGTCCAGCCACTGGGTCGCGAGCAGCCGCGCGAGCCGTGCGCCGCGCCGGGTGGAACTGAGCTGCACCACAAACGTGCCCACCACCGCCCGGGGTGGCTCGGGCCGGCGGATTTCCCGGATTTCCGTATTCATAGCGTGACTGTCCCGCTACCCGAATACTGTGACCAGGTCAGGAGCGCGTCCCTGGGCCATGCGTACGGCGACGCACGCCTCCTGCGCGGGGATGTACGGGCCGCACGCCGTGACCTGAGCACGGCGAACGGCGTTGAAGCGGAGCCCCATTGAGGGCGCACAAGGACGTGACGAGTATGACCAGCTCGAACGAGAACGGAGCGGCACCCGACCGCAAGAAGGACGGCCGCGCCGTCCCCTCGCCCCGTACGGCGGACACCGCCCGCCAGCGCAAACGCGAGGACGACCGCCCCGGCATCTGGGTCGGCTACGGCAAGCTGCTGGCCAAGTTCCGCAAAGAAGCGGGGTATACGCAGGAGGGGCTCGCCCCGATTCTTGGCTATTCGGCGGAACAGCTCGCCTCCGTCGAACAGGGCCGCCGTCCGGCCAAGGCTCCCCTCACGGAGGCCGCCGAACGGGCGCTGAACGCGGCCGGCGTCCTGGAAATCCTCCAGGAAGATGTGGACTTCGCCAAACTGCCGTCGTTCTTCCGCGACTTCGTGCTGTTGGAGATGGAGGCGGTCAGCCGGTTCGATTACGACCCGCTGCTGGTGCCCGGTCTGTTGCAAACGGAGGCGTACGCACGCGCCCTGTTCGAGGGGCACGTGCCCATGCTGGACGAGGACGCCATCGAGGACAGCCTGGACGCACGTCTGGCAAGGCAGAAGATCCTCACCAAGAGCCCGCTGGTGGACTTCTCCTTCGTGATCGGGGAGGCGGCGCTACGCCAGGAGCTGGGCGGGCCGGACACGATGAAGGAGCAGTACCGTCACCTGCTGGCCATGGGCAAGCTCCGCAACGTGGCAGTCCAGGTCGTGCCGATCGGTCGCGGCTTCCACACTGGCCTCAACGGCGGGTTCGTGCTCGTGGAGACCTCGGCGCACCAGCGGTACGGCTACTTCGAGGCGCAGGACATCGGCCATGTCGTCAGCGATTCCAAGCAGGTAAGCACATTTGACCTGCGGTATGGCAAGCTGCGATCACAGGCACTGAACGTCGAGAAGTCAGCTGTCTTCATCGAAGAGTTGGCAGGAGAGCGATGATGAACGAGCAGGCGGCAGCCCGGCTCCACGAGCTGCCGTGGTTCAAAAGCAGCTACAGCGGATCGGGGGGCGGCAACTGCGTCGAGGTCGCACAGGAGGTGGCTACCGTCCACGTCCGCGACTCCAAGGACCGGCGCGGCCCCGTCCTCTCCGTACCGTCCCACCAGTGGTCGGCCTTCATCGGGCTGTTGGCCAGGTAGAGCCCGAAAAGGCGCGCGGCAGTGTGAACTTTTGCGTGCGGGCCGGCATCGAACTCCCTGAAAGACGATCACTTGCACGTCGTTGGTCAGAGGGACGGCGTGCACGGACGAGAGGGAGAGCATGCGCAAGTTGAAGCGTGCAGCAGTTGTCGGTGCCGGTCTCCTGGCGTTCTCGGGAGTCGCGATCGGCGCGGCCCAGGCCGCTCCGGCGGTTCATCAGGGCCGGGACCTCGTGGTGCCCGGCAACTCCATCAAGGACTGCCAGGCGTTCGGCGACGCGCTGCAGAAGCCGGGGCTGATCGAGGGCTACGCCTGCATGGTGAACGGGGACGGCACGGTCTCGGTCACCCCGTACTACAAGGACTGACCGCCAGCGTCCCCGCCACCGCAGCAGGTGGCGGGGACGGCGCGTTTCGGGCTCAGCCCGCGTGCCCGTCCACCTCGCGGGGGTCGCGGGGGCCAGGTCCCACATAGCGGGCCGAAGGCCGCACCAGCCGTCCCGTGCGCTTCTGCTCGAGAACGTGGGCCGACCAGCCGGCGGTCCGCGCACACGTGAACATGGACGTGAACATGTGCGCCGGGACCTCGGCGAAGTCGAGGACGATGGCGGCCCAGAACTCGACGTTGGTCTCCAGTACCCGGTCGGGACGGCGGGCGCGCAGCTCGGCGAGGGCGGCCTTCTCCAGCGCCTCGGCGACCTCGAAGCGCGGGGCACCCAGTTCCTTGGCCGTACGCCGCAGTACGCGCGCTCGCGGGTCCTCGGCGCGGTAGACGCGGTGGCCGAAGCCCATCAGCCGCTCGCCGCGGTCCAGCTGGCGCTTCACATACGCCTCGGCGTCACCCGTGCGCTCGATCTCCTCGATCATGCCGAGGACGCGGGAGGGTGCACCGCCGTGCAGCGGGCCCGACATCGCGCCGACCGCCCCGGAGAGCGACGCCGCGACATCCGCGCCCGTGGAGGCGATGACGCGGGCCGTGAAGGTGGAGGCGTTCATGCCGTGCTCGGCGGCGGAGGTCCAGTAGGCGTCGACGGCGGCCACGTGCTTGGGGTCGGGCTCGCCGCGCCAGCGGCGCATGAAGCGCTCGACCACGGTGTCGGCCTTGTCGATCTCCTTCTGCGGCACCATCGGCAGCCCCTGGCCGCGTGCGGACTGCGCGACGTACGACAGGGCCATGACGGCGGCCCGGGCCAGGTCGTCCCTGGCGGTCTGCTCGTCGATGTCGAGCAGCGGTTTGAGGCCCCAGACGGGCGCGAGCATGGCGAGTGCCGACTGGACGTCGACCCGGATGTCCCCGGAGTGCACCGGGATGGGGAACGGCTCGGCGGGCGGCAGGCCGGGGTTGAAGCTGCCGTCCACGAGCAGTCCCCACACGCTCCCGAACGACACATTGCCGACCAGGTCCTCGATGTCCACGCCGCGGTAGCGGAGCGAGCCGCCTTCCTTGTCGGGTTCGGCGATCTCCGTCTCGAACGCGACGACACCCTCGAGTCCGGGTACGAAGTCGGACATCTGGCGGCTCCCTCGTAGAGCGCCGTCAAAGCTGCGCTGACGGCGGAACGACCTGCTGGCGTGGGCTGCGCTGGGCAGCTGGTCTGCTGTGCATGCCGCGGCACTGCCGCGCATGCCCGGTGTGTGAGTGCGGCGAACGGTTCCGCTGCCGGCTTCTCGCGGCTCACGGACCGGCCGTCACCTCGGTCATGCCCGCCCCGGTCGCTGGTCACGCTCTCCTGCCTGTGGCATGGAGCACGCTGTCGGGCGGAGCGGCAACGATAGCCCTTGGTGTCCGGCTGCCACAGCTCTCGGGGCAGGATTCTGGCGGTTCCGGCAGCTGCGCGGCAGGGTGAGATGAGGCACAGCGGCCGATTCCGGGCCCTCAGGTGTGCGGAGGGTGTCCACCGGGCAGACTGTCCGACCGCGGCCGGGGGCGATGCTGCAAGATAGCGGCGTGCCTCACGCTGATGACGTTGACGACGCTGCCGCAACCGACGCCACCGACACCACGGCCACAGCCGCCATGGCCGCCGACACCACGGCCTCGACCACTCTCGACCCCGCCGCGATGCGCGCCCACTACCGGGAGGAAGGACTCGGCGAGAGCGAGCTGGCTCCCGATCCGTTCGCCCAGTTCGCGCTCTGGTTCGCGCAGGCGACCGCCAGTGGGCTGCACGAGCCCAACGCCATGGTCTGTTCCACCGCCGACGAACGCGGCCGTCCCAGCTCCCGCACCGTATTGCTCAAGCGCTACGACGAGCGCGGCTTCGTCTTCTTCACCAACTACGGCTCCCGCAAGGGACGGGAGATCGAGGCGAACCCGTATGTCTCGCTGCTCTTCCCCTGGCACGGCATCGCCCGGCAGGTGATCATCTCCGGCACCGCTGAGCGCACAGGCCGCGACGAGACGGCCGCCTACTTCCGTACCCGCCCGCACGGCTCGCAGCTCGGCGCCTGGGCGAGCGAGCAGTCCTCACGGGTGGCCTCCAGGCAGGAGCTGGACCGGCTGTACGCACAGCTGGCGGAGCGCTATCCGGAGGGGGAGGACGTACCGGCGCCCGCCCAGTGGGGCGGCTACCGGGTGCGGCCCGAGACGGTCGAGTTCTGGCAGGGCCGCGAGAACCGGCTGCACGACCGTCTGCGGTACCGCCTCGCGGCGGGTGGCTGGGAGATCGAGCGGCTCTGTCCTTAGGCGCGGCTCCCGCCTGCCTGAAGAGGCTGCCGCACAGGAAACGGCCCGTGGGCGACTCCCTCCGCCTGGGAATGCTCCCAGGCGGACGGCGTCGGTCGGACGAGTCCGACGAGCCCACGGGCCGGGTGACTGCTGTGGATTGGCCGGCGAACCGGCGTCACGCTAGTGGCGTCGGCCTCAGGCCGCAGCCACCTCACACGTCCGGTGATTGATCATCAGCCGGATCACCTCCCTTCCTGTGTGCCCCACACCGTAAGCACGGCTCCGGAGAGCGGCAAACGAATTTCGGGGCGACAACGATTTCGGGGAACTCGCTGTGGGGTGCGTCACGTTCGAGTTGAATGATCCGTACACACGTCGTGGCGCTGAGCGACGGGCACGGCAACAGACGCGCACAGCATCAAGGGGGTGCCGAGGTGGCGGCTCGATCCGAGACTCACTCCGCGTCGTCCTCGGACGGCGACGGCGGGCCCGACGACGAACTCCTGCTCGCCGCACTGCTCGACGGCATGGACGCCGCGTTGTGCGCCTTCGACGCCGACGGTGTGGTCACTCACTGGAACCGCGAGGCCGAGCGGATGCTGGGCTGGACGCAGGAGGAGGCGGTCGGCCGCAAGGGGCTGGCGGGCTGGGCGGTGCGCCCCGCCGACGCAGAGGAGGTCGAAGGCCGGCTGTTCGACGCCATGCGTTCGCCGGGCCGCCAGGTCCACGAGTTCGCGCTGCTGACCAAGGACGGCGGCCGGGTGCTGGTGCGTATCCAGTCCTCGGGTGTCAGCAGCGCCGACGGCCGCCCCAAGGGCGTCTACTGCGCCTTCAGCGAAGTGCACGCACAGATCGACCTGGAGCGCTGCATCGCGCTGAGCGAGGCACTGCTGGAGGAGGCTTCCTGGGGCGTCGTCCTGGTCGACGCCGATCTGCGGCCCACCGTCGCCAACGCGTACGCGGCCCGCGCCTTCCGCGTCCCCGCCCGCGCCAGCATGCTCGGCCGCCCGCTGGGCGAGCTGCTGGAGCAGGGCATGGAGGAGCTGGAGGGCGCACTCCAGCACGTGCTCGGGGAGGGAGCGCCGCCCGCGCCCGCCGAGCTGTGGGTGACGCTGCGCCGGCAGAGCGACCGTACGACCGCGGGCCGCAGCGCCGCGGAGGCGAGCGGTGCAGCGCGGGCCGGAGCGGACCGCGCAGCGGCGGGTGCCGAGGGGGCCGGGGCCGAATCCGCGGCCGACTCCGCCGGTTCCGCCGACTCGGCGCGCCGCCGCTGCTGGCGCAGCGGCTTTCTGCGGCTCGCCTCGCCGCTGGCCGAGGAGCCCGTTCCGCTGGGAGTGGCCTGGCTCTTCCAGGACGTCACGGCGGAGAAGCTCGCCGAGCGGGAGGCCGCCAGGCTCCGCTTCCGCGCCGGTCAGCTGCACCGCGCGGCGCGCGCCGCCGCGGAGTGCGCCGACCCGATGGAGGCCGCCGGCCTCCACCTGGAGTTCGCCCTCGCCGGGTTCGCCGACCACGCGCTGCTGGACCTGGCGGTGGAGCCCGGCCCCGAGCCGTCCCGCACCAGGGACGCCTCGCTGGACGCGCTGCCGCCCCGCGACCCGCGGCTGGTGCGGGCCGCGCTGGCCCCCGCCGTCGAACGGGGCCGGCCGCCGTTCATCGAGCCGGGCACCGCCAGCGGCATCCCCGTCGCCTACGCGGAGGGCCATCCCGCACTGCAGGCGTACCAGCGCTGCACCTCCGTACGCGCCAGCAGCGGCGAACAGCGCGGGCCGGACGCCACGGAGTGGGCGCGGGCCCGCAAGTGGCCGCAGGGCACCGTGCACGGGCTGTGCACGGTGCTGCGCTGCCGGGGCCGCTCACTCGGCGTCGTCACCTTCCTCCGGGACGCGGGGCGCCGCCCCTTCGACCGGGAGGACGCGGACTACGCGGAGCAGATCGCCGCCCAGGTCGCGGCGGCGGCTGATCTGTCGGTCGCGCTGGGGGAGGCACTGGAGAAGGAGCAGCCGTGACCGGTCAGTGGCTTCAGCGATAGAAGATCCGGTCCGCGTACGCGTCCATGACGTGCGCGTTCCAGTCGTGCCCGCCGTCCACGTTCGCCGAGCGCAGCATCGGCGGCTCGACGCCCCGGCGGGCCAGTTCGACGGTCGCGGTGGCGACGATCCCCTGCATCACCGCGCTGGCCACCACCGTCGAGGCGGGCGCGAACGGGGCTCCGACGCCCTCGGCGGTCAGCTCGGCGTCGCCGACGGCGATACGGCTGTCGATGACGATGTCGCAGTGGTCCTTGAGGAAGGTGCCGGTGGTGTGCCGGGAGCTGGTCTGCTGCGCGTACGCGACCGAGGTGACGCCGATGACCTTCAGTCCGAGTTCCCGCGCGTGGAGGGCCAGCTCCACGGGGAGCGTGTTGCGGCCCGAGAGGGAGATGACGATCAGCGCGTCGCCCGCCCGCGCGGGACTGGAGTCGAGCGCGGCCGCCGCCAGTCCGGAGACCCGCTCCAGCGCGCTGCCCATCGTCGCCGGGCGGACGTCCACCCCGACGGCGCCGGGGACGTTGAGGAGGTTCATCACCGCGAGCCCGCCCGCCCGGTAGACGGTGTCCTGGGCCGGGAGGGAGGAGTGCCCGGCGCCGAAGGCGAAGATCCGGCCGCCCTCGCTGACCGTCTCCGCGAGCAGCTTGCCCGCCGCCTCGATCGCCGCCGCCTCGCCGTCCCTGACCTGCTCCAGCAGCGCGACGGCCGCGTCGAAGAATCCCTCGGCAGGCGTCTTCTCGGCTGTTTCCGCGTTCTCCGCCTTCTCCGCCTTCTCCGCCTTCGCCGCCGTCTCGGCCTGCTCGCCCATCGCGCCCTCTCGTTTCCGTTCCATACCGTCCGGTCGGTTCCGTTCCGTAGTACGGCGCTCACGGTGAGGTCTGGACCATTCCCCTGTCAACCGGTGGGCGCCCGCCGCCGATACCGGTTGACGGCCGGGACGGCGCGGTTGTCAGTGTGATGCGTCAGAATTGCTTGAGGGCCACCGCACGAGCTGACTAGGGGCTACGCAATGTCAGGACTCATCGACACCACGGAGATGTATCTCCGCACCATCCTGGAGCTTGAAGAGGAAGGTGTGGTCCCGATGCGTGCCCGCATCGCCGAGCGCCTGGACCAGAGCGGTCCGACGGTCAGCCAGACCGTGGCCCGGATGGAGCGGGACGGGCTGGTGACGGTCGCCGGGGACCGCCATCTGGAGCTGACGGAGGAGGGCAGGCAGCTGGCCACGCGCGTGATGCGCAAGCACCGGCTGGCCGAGTGTCTGCTGGTCGACGTCATCGGCCTGGAGTGGGAGCAGGTGCACGCGGAGGCGTGCCGCTGGGAGCACGTGATGAGCGAGGCGGTCGAGCGCCGCGTGCTCGACCTGCTGCGGCACCCCACCGAGTCGCCCTACGGCAACCCGATCCCGGGCCTGGAGGAGCTGGGCGAGAAGGCGGAGGCCGACCCGTTCCTGGACGACGGCCTGGTCAGCCTGAACGACGTGGAGACCGGCGGCGACGGCAAGACCGTCGTGGTCCGCAGGATCGGCGAGCCCATCCAGATGGACGCCCAGCTGATGTACACGCTGCGGCGTGCCGGTGTGCAGCCGGGCGCCGTCGTCAGCGTCAACGCGGGCTCCGCCGGCGGCGTCCAGGTGGGCAGCAGCGGCGAGGCCGCCGAACTCGGCACCGAAGTAGCCGCCCACGTCTTCGTCGCCAAACGCTGAAACACCCAAAGGGGCGCGGGGCTGCGTCTGATACGCGGCTCCGCCGCGCGGACGCGACCAGCCGGGGCGGGTGCGCCCCGAAGGGGCGCGGGGAACTGCGCGACGAGCCACAACGCTCCAGCAGTCGGGCACTCAGACAATCTCCTACGGCGCGGAGCCGCCGAAATGACGGGGCCCGGCGATCGAGAGGGGGCTCATACAG
>NZ_JADKMA010000211.1 GCF_017676365.1 Streptomyces oryzae | reverse complement strand
GCCCAGCCCGCCCGGGTCGGTGAGGGCACGCAGTAAGCGGCGCCGTGCCGCGCGGACCCGGCGGCTGCCGAGCGCCCGTACGGCCAGGCGGGTGCCGAGGGCGAGCCCGCCGGTGTATCGGGAGGCCCGGCGTACGGCGTCCGCTGCCTCGCCCAACTCGCGGCACAGGTCGTGGAGACCCGCGACATCGGGGTCTGTGCGGCCCGCGGTGCCGGTCTCCCGGCTGTCTCCGGTGCCGTGCTCGGTGCCGGTCTCGGACATGGGTGGTGCCTCCAGGTCGGCGGTCCTTTGCGGGACTGTGCGGTCAGGTGCGGTCAGGGTCGGGCGAGGGTGAGCTGGCTGCCGGAGGCGTTCAGCACGCCGGGCAGCGGCCGGTGCGGGTCCAGGCGGGGCCGGCCGCCGGTGACGCGGTGGCCGCTGAGCAGTTGCGCGCACACCTCGGTGGCCGCCATGAGGCCGAGCCGGTCGCCCGGGCAGCGGCCCTCCCCGTGGCCGAACGGGGCCATCAACGTGTCGCGTTCGGCACCCTCGGCGAGCCAGCGGCCGGGCGCGAACAGTGAACCGCCCGGCACGAGGCCGCTGTCCCGCTGGAGGAACCCGATGGGGACGAGCACGTGCGTCCCGGCCGGGTAGGGCACCCCGCGCCAGGTGGTGTCCGCACGCAGGATGCGCAGCAGATCGGGCACGAGCGGGTAGAGCCGCAGGCCCTCCAGCACACAGGCCCGCAGCCGGGCGGTATCGGGGGCGTGCGGTACGTCGTACAGCGCCGCCTGTTCCGCCGGGTGGGCGGCGAGCAGCAGCAGCGTACGGGCGACGATGGCGGCGACGGCGTCGAGGGCCAGCAGCCAGTGGTGTGCCTGTCCCACGGGGTCCACGTCCGCGCCGCATGCCGTGTCCATGGCGCGCCCGAGCAGGGTGGTGGCGGGGGCGTGCCGGGCGTAGACGTGCAGCCGGCCGGTGGCGGCCTCGTACCGCTGCCGAGCGGCCGGGGTGGGGCCGCGCCGCACCGCGCCCCAGTTGCCCTCCTTGCGCAGGGCGAGCAGCCGGTGGTGCAACTCCTCGTCCCCGGCGGCTTGTTCTCCCAGCACGATCCGGCGTGAGATGCGGTGGACGGCGCGCTCCAGCCGGGCGTACCCGAGGGTGGGCCCGGTGGTGAGGCGGGTGCACTCCTCGGCGATGACGGTCCGGTACGTGCCGCACGAGGGGTGGGTTTCCTCGTGGTGGGCCAGCACTTGGTCGTTGAGGGCGCGGCGCTCCTCGCGCAGGTCGCCGTGTGAGCAGACGACACCCGTGGGTTCGAGGACCGTGAGCATCTTCGTCTTGTCCACCGCGTCCAGGGCCAGTTCGCGCACCGGGCGGGCGAAGAACTCCGCGACGTCGACAGGGTCGAGCAGGACGAGCGTGTCACCGGAGGCCCCGCCGAGCAGCACGGGAGCACCGTGGTAGCGGTCGCGCAGGGTGCGCAGGGTCGCCGCCGACCAGCGGGGCTGGCCGACCGCACCCAGCAGCGTCTGGACCGCCGGGCGGGGCGCGGGGACACCACGGGCGAAGGCCGGAAGGGAGTGGGTGACGGCGAAGCGGAGTGATTCGCGAAGCCGGGTGCGCGGCGGTCGGACCGCGATGCTCCCGGGCAGCGCACCGGCGGATCCCGCGCAGTCCGCGGTGCTCGTGGGACCGGTCGGGCAGGTGGGGCCGACGGGCTCGCGGGGGCCGGGCGGGGGCGTGGGCCGGCTCATGCCTCCACCACCTTTCCGGGGTTGAGCAGCTGCCGGGGGTCGAAGAGCCGCTTGATGCCGCGGTGCAACTGGAGGCTGACGGCGTCGAGTTCCCGGCCCAGCCATTCGCGCTTCAGCGTGCCGATGCCGTGTTCGCCGGTGGTGGTGCCACCGAGTGCCAGCCCCGCGGCCATGATGTCGTCGTAGGCGGTGCGGGCCCGGTGCACCTCGTCGGGGTCGGACTCGTCGAAGACGACCGTGGGGTGCAGATTGCCGTCCCCGGCGTGGCCGAGGGTGAAGATCCGCAGCCGGTGGCGCCGGGCGATGTCCTCGATCGTGGCGACGAACTTGGGCAGTTCGGACGGCGGTACGGCGACGTCCTCGACGAAGGCCGTGGGCCGGCCGCCGAGTGCGGCGGCGAACGCGCCCAGCGCCGGGGACACCAGCCGCCGGGCCTCGATGATCCTCTGCGACTCCTCGGCTGTGTCGGCGGCGACCACCTGGTCAGCGCCGGCGCCCTCGCACAGCGCCTTCATCGCCGCGAGCTCCGGCGCCGGGTCGGGTGCGTCGCTCTCGACGATGAGGGTGGCGGCGCTGTCCGGCCGCAGCAGCGCGTGCCCGTACTCGGCGACGGCCTGCGAAGTCGCCCGGTCCAGCAGTTCGAGCGCCGAGGGAAGGTGACCGGCTCCCGTGACGGCGGCGACGGCGTCCCCGGCGGCGGTGAGACTCGGGAACTGGGCGAGCAGGGCGAGCGGCGCGTGCCGTGCGGGCCGCAGCGCGAGGGTGGCGCCGACGACGACACCGAGGGTGCCCTCCGAACCGACGAACAGCCGGGTCAGGTCGTAGCCGGCGACGCCCTTGGGGGTGTCCCGCCCGGTGCGCATCCGCCGCCCGTCCGGGAGGACCACGTCCAGGCCGAGTACGTAGTCGGCGGTCACGCCGTACTTCACACAGCAGATGCCGCCGGCTCCGGTGGCGATGTTGCCGCCGATCGTGCACGTCTCCCACGACGCGGGATCGGGCGGATAGACCAGTCCGTGCCCGGCGACGGCGTCGTTGAGCCGCTTGGTGATCACGCCGGGCTCGCACCGCACCAGCCGGTTGGCCGGATCGACGGCGCCGATCCGGTCCATGCGGAGCGTGGAGAGCACGACACAGCCGTCGACGGCGTTCGCGGCACCGGCGAGTCCGGTCCGAGCGCCCTGCGGGACGACGGGCACACCGTGCGCGTACGCGGACCGCATCACCTCCTCGACCTGCTCGGCGGTGCGCGGCAGCGCGACGGCGGCGGGCACGCCCGGGGTGGAGAACGGTGCGGCGTCCCGGGAGTGCGCGGCCAGCGCGTCGGGGTCGGTCAGCAGAGTGTCAGCGGGGAGTCGGTCGCGCAGCTCGCGCAGGAGTTGCGTGGTGTCAGGGGACATGAGCCTTCCAGGGATCGTGGGGCTGGTGGCGCTGGTGCGGCTGATGGCGCTGGTGGCGCTGCTGGGGTTCGTACAGAGCCCGGATTCCTCCGGCCGCTCACAGCGACGGCAGCTCCGTGGTGACCGGTACGTCGATCAGGACCGGGCCCTCGTGCTGCCCGGTGGCGTCCCGTACGAGCTTGGTGAGCTCTCCGGCTCCCTCGGCGCGGAAGGAGCGCACTCCGTAGCCGGTGGCGATCGCGGCGATGTCCAGTCCGGGGATGTCCAGTCCCGGGGCGCCCTGCGCGTGTTCGAGCTGCGCGAACCACTGGAGGATCGCGTAGCGGGCGTTGCTCAGCACCACGAACGTGACGGGCACGTGGTAGGCCGCCGCGGTCCACAGCGCCTGCACGGCGTAGTGCACCGAGCCGTCACCCAGTACGGCGACGACCGGCCGGTGCGGAGCGCCGAGCTGCGCACCGACCGCTGCGGCGGCTCCGAAGCCGAGACCGCCGCCCGCGGAGAAGAGGTAGGAGCCGGGGGTGCTGATCCGCGCCGCCTCATGGAACTGCGGAACGTTGGACGGCGACTCGTTCACCCACAGCGTCTCCGCGGGCGCCCCTTCCGCCACGGCCGCGAGGGCGGTGCCGGGCGGCAGGGCCCCGTCCACCGTCTGCGGTGCGCATACCGACCGGTCGGTCGCCGGATAGGGCTCCCGGTCGGGAAAGTGCGCGGCCAGCGCCTGGACGGTCGCCGCGGGGTCGGCGACGACCGCGTCGCCGACGGGTGCCTTCGCGGCCTCCTCCGGGTCCCGGGTGACGAGGACCAGTTCGGCGCCCTCGGGCAGATACCGGCCCGGTACGTAGGGGTAGTAGCGGAAGACCTGCGCGCCGACGACCACGACCAGATCGTGCCCGTCCAGCGCCCGGCTGAGCGGACCGATGGCGGGTGGCAGCTCGCCCCGGTACAGCGGGTGGCCGTGCGGGAAGGAGACGCGCGCCGAGGCGGGGGCCGACCAGACCGGAAGCCCGGCCCGCTCGGCGAGGCGGACCACGGACTCCCACGCGCCGGAAGCGTCCACGTCGTCGCCGACGACCAGCACGGCGGAGCGGGCCCGCTCGACGCGGCCGGCGAGCGCGCGGACCGTCTCCGGCAGCGGGGCTGTGGCGTGCTCGACCCTGCGCGCTGCGGTGGCCTGCGCCGCCTGATCCTCCTCCTCCGTGACCGTGGCGCCGAAATCGTCCATGGGCAGGGAGAGGTACACCGGCCCGTGCGGCGGGGTCTCGGCCAGCTGGACGGCCCGCGCGAGCGCGGGCGGCACATCGGCCGGACGCGGCGGCTCGTACGCCCACTTGACGGCCGGCTGCGGCAGCTGCGCGGGCTGGGGGTTGGCGAGCAGCGCCTCCATGGTGAGCATCGCCCGTACCTGCTGGCCTGCCGTGACCACCATGGGGGTGCGGTTGGCGCGGGCGTTGAGGATGGCACCCATCGCGTTTCCGGTGCCGGGGCCGGTGTGCAGGTTGACGAGTGCTGTGGTGCCGGATGCCAGCGCGTAGCCGTCCGCCATGCCGACGACGACGGCCTCCTGGAGGCCGAGCACGTACCGGAAGTCGTCGGGGAACCGTTTGAGGAACGGCAGCTCCGTGGAGCCGGGGTTGCCGAACACCGTGGTCATGCCGCGTGTTCTCAGGACGTCGAGGGCGGATTCCCGGACAGTGCGCATGGTGGTCCCTTCCCGCAGTGCTGACGGTGACCGTGACGACGGTCCCGGCGTGCGGCAGCCAATGCAGCACGGCGACCACGAAGCGACAAAATGTCCCGCTCTCTTCAGTTTTGCTCCGCCGTTGGGCCGTGCTTCCGGGCGCTGACCGCCGGCCGCGGCGGCCCCACGTCAACGCATCGTTCGGCAAACCCCGCGCACCAGTGAGCGAGGGTGCCGCCGTCCGCCTCCCCTGCGCCGCGGGACGTGCGGACCGCGCCGGGCACGGACGTCCTAACTCTCGCCCTTTCAGGGGCACTTCACGTTCCCGGAGCTACCCCGCGCGGAGCCCGCTGCCCCTCCCTGAGTACGGTGATCTCCACTCCGGAGCGACCCCGCGCTGTTCGAGCACAGGAGCAGGCCATGACCTCACGTATTTCCCCGGAGGCCGGCGGTTCCGGGGCGCCCGGCAAGCGAGCGGCCGTCGAGGACGGGGTCTCGGCAGCCGAACGGGAGCTGTTCGGGGGGCGACTGCGCTGGGACGACGCGTTCGTCCAGAACGAGGGCGCGCTGGCCCGTATGCGGTTCGGGCAGCTGGCTGCCGCGCTGCCGCGCATGGTGGGCGGGGTGCTGCGGGCCGGATGGGCCGCCGACCCGCGCGCGCTGGCCGGCTTGGTGGCGGCGCAGCTCGGCCAGGGCCTGATGGCCGCGTTCGGGCTGATGGCGGTCAACGGCGTACTCAGCGAACTGTTCGCGAACGGCCCGACCGGCGACAAGCTGCGTCAGTCGCTTCCGGCGCTCGCGCTGCTGGCCCTCGTCTCCGTGGCCACCGCGCTGCTGTCGGCGTGGTCGACGGCGATGTCCGGCAGGCTGGAGCCGCAGGTCGAGCGGGCTGTCTCCCTCCGGTACTACCGGGCCGTCACCCGGGTGGAGGTCGTGGCGACCGAACAGGCGGAAGTGCAGCGGCACTTGGAGGCGGGGAAGTTCGGGACGGACTCGGCGCGGCGCATGCTCGGCGTTTCGGTGGGCGTCGCCAGCATCGTCATCAGCATGGTGGCCGCGGCCGTCGTGCTGGCCTCGCTGCACTGGGCGCTGCTGCCGATGCTGCTGGCCATCGCCCTGCCCAAGGGCTGGGGCGCGGTGCGCTCGGCGCGCCGGGAGTACGTCTCACGGCGGCACTGGGTGGACCACAGGCGGGCGGTCGCCACGCTTCTGCAGTTTCTGACCATGCCGCACGCCGCGGGAGAGATCCGGGCACACTCGGCGGGCTCGCTGCTGCTGCGGGGATACGAGGAGATGTCCGGGCTGATGGAGTCCGAGCAGCGTCGGCTCGCCCGGGCCCAGGCGCACACCGATCTGGTCGCCGCCGCGTTCTCCGGCCTGGCGTCCCTGGGCTGCTACGGGGTGCTGTGGTGGCTGCTGACCAGCGGCGGCCTCCCGATGGCGGTCGGCGGTACCGCGGTGGTCGCCATCCGCAACTCGACCGCCCGGCTCAGCTCGCTGGTGCAGCAGGTCAACCTGATGTACGAGGAGATGCTTCAGCTCAGCGACACCGAGGAGGCCACCGAGCTGGCGGCCCGGCACGCCATCCCGCAGACGGGCGCGCCGCTGCCCTCGCCGGTACGGGAGATCCAGGCGCGGGATGTCTCCTTCACCTACCCCGGCGCCACGGTGCCCTCGCTGCACCGTGTGGATGTGTCCGTGCGGCGGGGCGAGGTGACCGCGCTCGTCGGCGCGAACGGCTCGGGCAAGTCCACGCTGGCCAAGATCCTCGGCGGGTTGCTGCTGCCCGGCAGCGGTGACGTGTGGTGGGTGGGTCCGGAGGGGGAACGGGTGGAGGTGCGTGAGGCCGACCGGGCCGAGGTCTTCAGGTCGGTCGGGCTGCTGACGCAGGACTTCCCCAACTGGCAGATGACGGCCGCCGCGAACATCGCCATCGGCGCCGGTGACCGCCCCCGGGACATGGCGCGGGTCGAGGAGGCCGCGCGGGCCGCCGATGTGCACGAGCTGATCGAGGGCCTGCCGCACGGATGGGACTCCATCGTCTTCAAGGGGTACGAACGCGGCGTCCAGCTCTCGGGCGGCCAGTGGCAGAAGCTGGGCAACGCACGCGGCCGCTACCGCGGCGCACCCTTCCTCCTGGTCGACGAGCCCACCTCCGCGCTGGACCCGCATGCCGAGATCGAGGCGTTCGAGCGGCTGCGGACCCTGGCCGACAGCGGTACCGCTGTCGTGCTGATCACCCATCGGCTCGCCGCGACCGCCTCCGCCGACCACATCTACGTCCTCGACCGCGGGCACATCGCCGAGCACGGCACCCACGAGCAGCTCATGTGCCGTCCCGGGGGCCTGTACCAGGGAATGTTCGAGGCGCAGGCCGCCCAGTACGGGTTCGCCTCACCGCGGACAGCGCACGTGCCCTCGCAGCACTCCGGAAATCCCGCTTCATAACGCCCGGGGCCGGGTCCCCAGCATGGAGTCTGGTACCCAAGTGCCTTGTGTGGCTGGTGTGTTGACGCTGTGCGCGGCGCTCGGTTACGTTCCTTCAGCGCCTGAGGAATGAACGGGCATTCCCCCGGTGCCGATTCGAAGGGAAAACAAAATGAACGACGAAATGGCAGCCGACGAATTCGCCCTGGATCTTCGCGTCAATTACTCGGCAGCCTCCGCCGGTTCCGCCGGGCTGATCACCGAGACCCCGAACTGCGGCGCCGGGACGTCGCGCACCGACTGCGAGACCGGCACGTGCAAGTGCGCCATCTGACTTGACGCCCGCACCTCGGGGCAGGCCACGCGGAGGGCGGCGCGGTCCGTACGCATGCGCACATCCGCAGACATGCGCACCCGTACGCATCCGTACACAGGGGCGCGTATGTGCCCTCCGTGTGGTCGCTCGCCGGGAAACGAGAGGAACGGTGCCGTGGAGTCCCGCTCCGTGCGGAAGGTGACGGACGACGAGGTTCTGGATGTGGCGCGCGGTGTGGCCGAGCGGCTCATGACGTCAGCCGGCGACGCCGAGGGACACGTGGGTCTCGGCGAGGGTGCCCCGGGTGTGGCGCTCGCGCTCCGGTACGCCGCAGAAGTCTTCGGCGAACAAAGCTACTTGAAAGCGGGCCACCTCCAGCTCCGGCGCACCGCCGAGACCAGTGCAACCGCGCCCTTGCACGAGGTGGGGCTGTTCAGCGGGACCGCCGGAGTCGTCTGGGTGGTGTCCGAGTACGCCCGGCTGGAGCCGCGCTATCTGCCGGCTCTCACCACGATGACCGACCAGCTCGCGCGGCAGACGCTGGCGCTGGAACTCCCGCTCGCCGCCGGAAGCGTCGCCTCCCACCACTACGACGCCATCGCGGGCACAGCCGGCCAGCTCGCCGGACTCCTCAAGGCCGCTGACGTCCTCGGCGGGCCCCCGACAGCAGCCGCCCGGGAGGCGGCCGAACGCCTTGTCGACCATCTCCTGGACCTGGGCGAGGAGGAGGGCGGCAGGCTCAGGTGGTTCTGCGCGCCCTCCCAGTACCCCGGCATCCCTGGCCCCGACGGGCAACCGACCCCCCACCCGGGGTTTTTGAAGCACTGGCCCAACGGCATGTACAACCTGGGGTTCGCGCACGGGATGCCGGGCATGCTCGCGGCTCTCTGCCGCGCCGACATGGCCCACGCGGCGGGCATCATGGGCTGGAGCGGGCGAGGGGGCGCGCGGCCCCGCCGGGTACGGCGGCGCATCCGCGAACTCGCCCGGATGCTCGACGACTGGCGCATCCACGGCCTCGGCCACGCGGCGTGGGACACAGCGCTGCCGCCCCACCCGGAAACCGGCCTCCCCGACTCCACCGTCCCCCAGGAACCGGCCAGGACCGGCTGGTGCTACGGCGCGCCCGGCGTCGCCGCCGCCTTGCTGTCGGCGTCCGCCGCCTGCGAGGACCCCGAGCCGGCCGAGCTCGCGGTGGCCGCGCTCACCGGCGTCGAGCGCACCCCCCTCGAGCAGCAGCGGCTGTACGCGCCCACACTGTGCCACGGGCTGGCAGGGCTGCTGCCCGTCTACGGCCGCGCGGCCGAACAGACCGGCGTGCCGGATCTGCGGCGGCTGCACGACGAGTTCAGGTCGCGGGTCTGCGCGTACGCGGACCCGGACCACTCCTTTCTGTTCCAGGACCAGCCGGCTCCGGGGCGGCTGGTGCACCGGGCCGGCCTGTTGAACGGTGCGGCCGGTGTCCTGCTCGCGCTGCTCGGCACCGTCTCCCGCGCGGCGGCCGCGTGGGACGAGCTGCTGTTTCTGACCCCCCAGGCCGACGCACGGGATGAAGCGGGCGTGACCACGACGTGAGCCGATCAACTGCCAACACCTACCAGTCCTGCGGGTTCTTCCTGCTCAGGGCACCTGCCCTGGCTGCGCGCCCGATGCTCGAACTGCTCAGGTCGCTTCCGGTGGCGGACACGCGCGCCGGGCACCCGGACTCTTGGCAAGAGGAGTACACCGACCGGCTCCTGAAGTTGTGGTGGGCACCCGGCGTGGCCGACGCGGTGCGGGCCGCGACCCCTCATCTGGCGGACGCCATAGCGCGGTTCGACACCCTCACCGGCCGGAACCGACGCAAGGCAGCCCGCAGCCTCAGCCGCTATCTGAACCGGATGAGCTTCCGCTCGACCCCGTTCGGCCTCGTCGCGGGTGTGGCCACCGGCGTGTTCGGCGACGAGCAGCGCACCGGGCTCGGCCCCTCCGCCATCGGGAAAGGCCGGGCCCGCGCCGACTCGGGCTGGGTCATGCACCTGGTCAAGCAGCTCGCCTTCGGTGCCGAGCGCTCCGGCGACCTGCGGGTCCGGCGCAACGACCTGCTCCATGTGGCCCGCGGCCGGGTCTGGCTGTCCACCGCCGACGGCTACGGGAAGGACGACGCGCCCCGCACACGCGCCGAAGCACACGAGGAAGCGGCACGCGGCACGCTCCGGAGCGGGCGCTCCCTCAGCGTGCGGCTCACGGCTCCGGTGCGGGCGGTGCTCGAGCACAGCCGCACGCCGACCACGCTCGGCCGCCTGACTGCCCTGCTCGAAGACGCCTTCCCGAAGGCCGGAACCGAGCGGATCGTCGCGCTGCTCGACAGCCTCCTCGACAGCGACATCCTCATCACCGCCGAACGCCCCCGCCTGCTCACCCCGCCGGCCGGACCGGCCGACCGGACCGGCTCTCACCCGCCCTATGACTCGCTGCTGCGCTCTGTGCTGCCGCCCGTCACCGACCCCGCCGTCGCGCGGGCGATCGGGGACGTGGAGGGCGCGATCAGCGCGTTCAACGGGGGCGAGATGCCGGTGACGGAGCTGCTGGAGACAGCGAGCGCGCCGATGCCGGACGCGATCGCCGGTCACTCGGGACCGACCCTGCAGATCGACGCGGCGCTGGACGTCGACGGGCCGCTGGTGCTCCCCCGGCCGGTGGCGGCATTGGCCGAGGAGGCCGCACACGTGCTCGCCCGTGTCGGTACGGAGGACCGTTACCCGCCGCACCTGGCGGAGTACGCCGAAGCGTTCTCCGAACGGTACGGCCACCAGTCCGAGATCCCGCTGCTGGAGGCGCTGACCCCGCAGACCGGTCTCGGCCCGCCCCGTGGCTACCGCTCCCCCGGACCGGCGCACCCGCTGCCCGGCGTCAACCGGGAGCCGGCGGCCCGGTCGGCGCGCGAAGCCGTACTGACCCGGCTGGTCAGCACCGCACTGGCGCGCCGCGAGATGAGCGTCCACCTCGATGACCGGCTGCTCGACGAGATCGCCGACGCCTCAGCGGCCGAGGACGACGACCGGCCGCCGCCACCCGTGCTCGATCTGTACCTCGGCCTGATGGCGCCAGGCCCCGGCCGGGCGAGCTGGCGGGCCGTGTGCAGCGCCATCGGGGTGGGGATGGGCGGCCGTACCTTTGCCCGGTTCCACGACCTCCTCGACGCGGACGCCCAGTCCGCGCTGCGCGACCTGGCCGCCGCCGAGGAGCAGCGCCAGGGCGACGCCGTCTGCGCCGAGCTGACCTACCTCCCCGGCGACGCCCGCTCCCTCAACGTCTCCATCCGCCCCGCGGCGCACACATGGGAGCTGCCGGTCAACGTCACGCCCGGACGGGACGACGCACACGTGATCCGGCTGGACGACGTCCTCGTCGGCGTCGCCGGCGGAAAGCTCTATCTGCGCAGCCGCACGCTGGGCCGCCGGCTGCACGTGACCCAGCGCACGATGCTCAACTGGACGGGCGCACCGGATCCCTGCCGGTTCCTGCTGGAGGTCTCCGGCGCGCTCTCCGGCTCGGTCACGGCGTTCAGCTGGGAACGGCTGAGCGAGACGATGCCGTTCCTGCCCCGCGTCGAGCGGGGCGACCTGGTGCTGCGCTGCGCGCGGTGGCGGCTGCGCCCGCACGACCTCGACTCCTACGGCACCCGTGACCACAGCGGCGGAGGCGGCGGGCTGTCCGCGTTCGCCGCGGCCGTCGGCGCCTGGGCCGGGACCTGGATGGTGCCCCGCCTGGTCAACATCGTCAGCCACGACAACACCCTGCTGCTCGACCTCACCAGCGCCCCCTCCCTGCGCGAGCTGCGCGACACCCTGGATCGGGATCCGGAGTCGGGGGTCCTCCTGGAGGAGGTGCTGCCCGCGCCCGAGGACGGCTTTCTGCGGGATGCCGCGGGTGAGCCGTACGCCTCGGAAGTCGTGGTGCCCCTCGTACGGACAAGCAGGGACCCGGGCCGGGTGGCCAGGCACGTACGTCCCCGCCCGCAACGCGCCACTGCGGGAGGGGTTCGGGACGACGACCGGGAGGGCCCGGAACCCCGGATCAAGCGGGTCGGCAGCGACTGGCTGGCCGTCAAGCTCTACGCCGAGCGGGACGCCCACGACACGCTGCTGAGCGCGGGGCTGGCCGACCTGACCGGGCAGTTGTCGGAGCGGTACGGCACCGCTCCCCCGTTCTTCCTGCGCTACGCCGATCCGGCGCCCCACCTGCGGGTGCGGTTCTCCGTGCCAGAGGAGGGCACCCGCCAGGACGTGCTGCGCGAGGTGACCGCCTGGGCCCACGACCTCGCCAGGGCCGGGCACATCTCGGATCACGCCTTGGTGAGCTACCAGCGCGAGGTGGAGCGGTACGGCGGTCCCGGACTCATCGCCGACGTCGAGGACTGGTTCCGGCAGGACAGCGCGGCCGTCGTGCAACTCCTGCGGCAGCCGCGCGAGCGCGGGACCGGCCTGCCGGAACTGGGTCTCGAGCCGGAGCTGGAACGGGCCGCGCTCGTCACCCTCACCCTCGACCGGCTGTGCGCCTCGCTGGTCCCTGATCCTGAGGTGCGGCACGCCATCGCCCGCACAGCAGCGGCACGGAACGCCGGCGGGGACCTGTACCGCACGGCCGGGCGGAGCCTGTGGGCCGCCCGCACCGATGACGGCCCGGCCCGCAGGCTGCTCGACCGGGCCGACGCGTCGTGGCGCCCGGCCGCTGAACGGCTGACGCGGCGGATGGCCGCAGTGGAGCGGGCCGGTGAACTCCTCACCGAGCGCGATCACATCGTCATCAGCCTGCTGCACATGCACTGCAACCGCATGGGCCTCCAGCGCACCGAGGAGGAGATCGCCTACGGCGTGTGGCGCCGCCTCCTCGACCGCGCCGCCCACGCCTCCCGCTGATCCCGCCCCCGGCCGACGGGAAGGGATCAGCGGACCTTTCGGTAGATCTTGCCGCCCGCTTTCGCGTCGGCGCCGTCGTAGAGGCCGGTGGGGCTGGTGCGGGTGGAGAGGGCGAACCACGCGTAGCGTTTCACGAAGTCCAGGCTCTCCAGCATCTTCGTCGAGGACTTGATGAAGGCGGACTGCTGCCGCTGGGTGGGATAGCGGGGAGTGCCCTTGGTGAAGTCGATGAGGGCGTACTCGGTCAGCCAGACGGGCTTCTTGTACCGGTCGTGGATGCGCTGCAGATAGCCCGCCAGATGGTCGGTCGCGGCGGGGCCGAAGTCGGAGCCGTACCAGTGCACGGGGATGAAGTCGACGCGCAGACCGCGCTTCTCGGCGCCCTTCATGAAGCGGTCCAGCCAGCCGCCGGGCTTGTCGGCATCGGTGGCGACCGCCGGGGCACCGAGGCGCAGGCCGGTCTTCTCCAGCCGGGGCCACAGGTCCAGGGCCTGCTCGGGCGACATGTCGGCCTGGGTGGGCGAATCGGGCTCGTTGAAGGTCAGCAGCCGCTTGCCCGCCTGCTTCGCCTTGCGCAGCTCGGCGTCGGTGACCGAGGCGCGGCCCCAGATCGTCGGGACGTACTCGACCCCCTTCGGCCGGGCGACCCCGCCGCTGGAGGAGGCCCAGTTGTGGTACCAGGAGGCGCCGGAGTCCTTCAGCGCCCGGGCTGCGCCGTCCGCGGGGTTGAGGGCCACGCCCTTGCGGTCTGCGGATGCGTGGTCGCCGTCGGAGCCGGACTCGTCGTCATCGCCGGGACCCGGCTCCGGGGTTGGGGTGGGAG
>NZ_JADKMA010000210.1 GCF_017676365.1 Streptomyces oryzae | reverse complement strand
GGCTTCCGGGGACGCGTCGCACGCCGCCACCACCGTCAACGAGGTGGCGGTGCCCTCAGGGGACGGGCCGTTCAAGCGGCTGGTGACCGGGCCCGGCTGGCGCCGCGTGGTCCGCACCGAGCTGGCGCCCGCCGGGCGGCAGCGCGCCGCGAAGGCCGTACCCCTGGCGGCGTTCGTCCAGTTCACAGATCTGCATCTGGTGGATGTGCAGCACCCGCTGCGCTACGAGTATCTGCGCGCTCAGACCGCGAGCGCGTGGCGGCCGCAGGAGGCTCTGTCGGTCGCCGGTGCCGTCTCGCTGGTCGAGCGGGTCAACGGGCTGACGGGCGGGCCCGCCACCGGCGCCCCGCTCTCCTGCGTCGTGACCACCGGTGACAACACCGACAACAACTCGCTCGCCGAACTGGAGTGGTTCGTCCGCGTGATGAGCGGCGGCCGGATCACCCCGGATACCGGGGAGCCCATGATCTACGAGGGCGTGCAGGACTCCGGGCTGCCGGACTACTGGCAGCCCGACTCCGATGTGCGCGACCGCGACAAGAGCGTGGGTTACCCGCGGATGCACGGCTTCTTGCGGGCTGCTGTCCGGCAGGTGACCAGTCCGGGCCTGAAGCTGCCCTGGTACGCCACCGTCGGCAACCACGACGCCCTGCCGGGCGGCTGCTTCGCCGCGGCGGACGCACGCGGCTTCTTCGCCGACTTCGCCGTCGGTGACCGGAAACTGATGCACCTGCCCAAGTCGCAGGCCGCGCAGCTGTGGCGGGCCGTGGACCGCGGCCTCGACCCCAAGGGCAAGCTGTTCCAGGAGATGCTGCGCTCCGAGCGCCGCCACATGCGCGGCGTCACCCCGGACCCCAGGCGCGCGCCGGTCACGCCGCACCAGTACGTACGCACCCTGGCCCGGCCGCACGCGAGGGGGCACGGCCCGGCCGGGCACGGCTACTCAGAGGCCGACGCCGAGCAGGGAACGCTGTACTACACGTTCCCGGTCTCCAAGGACGTGATGGGCTACAGCCTGGACACCACCCGGCGAGACGGGCACTACAAGGGCAGGGTGGGCAAGGCACAGCTGCGCTGGCTGAAGCGCAAACTGGCGGAACACGACGACAAGTACGCGCTCATATTCAGCCACCACACCAGCACCACCACCCCGGAAGGCGGCAAGGAACTGCTGTCCCTGCTCCAGGACACCCCGCACGTGGTCGCCTGGATCAACGGGCACAGCCACCGCAACCGGATCACCCCGCACGGCACGCTCTGGGAGATCAGTACCGCCTCCCACATCGACTACCCGCAACTGGCACGCACGGTGGAGCTGGTGGACAACGAGGACGGCACCCTCTCGCTGTTCACCACCCTCATCGAGTCCGCGGCCCCGCACCGTACGGACTTCACCGACCTGTCGCAGACCGGGCTTGCCGCCCTCTACCGGGAGCTCGCCTTCAACGCGCCGGGGACGCGCAGGGGGCTGGAGGGCGCAGAGGGCGACCGCAACACCGAACTCCTGCTCCGCAAGCCATGACCGGGGCCGTGCCGCCGTGGCCGGTTCACTCCGCCACCGGGAGCTCCGCGAGGCACGCCCGTACCGACGGGCTGTCCCCGCCGGCCCGCCAGGCAGCCCGCACCTCGCGCCGCAGCGGCGGCTGTACGGACACGAACCGCACCCCGGGCGGGCAGGGGCGCTGGCCCATGCCGGGAACGAGGGCCGCGGTCAGCCCGCGCGCCACGAAGGCGAGCTGGGTGGCGTACTCGGAGACCGCGTAGCGCACCTGCGGCTCGACGCCGCGCGCCCGCAGCGCCTGGACCAGCGCCTCGTACGGCTCGGTGCCGACGGGGCAGCTGGACCAGGCGACGCCGTCCAGTTCGGCCAGGTCCAGCGTCCGCCGGCCCGCCAGCGGGTGCCGGGCCGGAAGCGCCACCTGCACCTCCTCGACGGCAAGGGTCGTGACGCGTACCCCTTCGGGCAGCGGCATGGGGCGGCTGTGCCAGCTCTCGATCAGCAGCAGGTCCAGTTCGCCGGCCAGCAGCAGCGGCACCATCTCGACGGCCTCGCCGTCCACCACGGTGGGCCGCAGCCGGGGGTGGGCCTCGGTGAGCGTGGCGAGCACATCGGGCAGCAGGGTGCGCAGACAGCTGCCGACGCCGCCGAGCCGCAGCGGCCCGAGGATCTCGTCGCCGAGGTCGGCCAGGTCCGACTCGGCCGCGGTCAGCTGGGCCACGACACGGGCGGCGTGCTCGGCCAGCACCCGTCCCGCATGGGTGAGGCGGACACCGCGGCCCTGCGGCTCCAGCAGCTTGTGGCCCGCCTCGCGCTCCAGCTTGGCCAGCTGCTGGGACACCCCGGAGGGGGTGATGTGCAGGGCGGCCGCCGCGCGGGCCAGTGACCCGTGGACGGCGACGGCGTCGAGGGCGCGGAGCCTGTCGGAGCTGAACACCAAGCAATGCTAATCAGTTCTGCCAAGAAATCGTCGCTTTTACTTGAGAGTCCCGGCAGGCAGAGTGACTGTCATGCCCACCACCGACAATCAGTCATGACCACGGCCGACCGCGATGCGCAGAGCGCCGGGGCGCGGGACGCCCCGGCGCGGGACGCCCTGGCCCGGGACGCCCTGGCCCGGGACGCCCTGACCCGGGACGCCGGACCGCAAGACCCCGGGGCGCGGGATGCCAGTCCGCACGGCGCCAGGGGGCGGGACGCCGGACGGCAGGCCGCCGGAGCGCGGGATGTGGGGCCGCGGGACACCGGACTGCGGGACGCCGGACAGCAGGCCGCCAGGACGTGGGACGCCGGAGCGCTGGACGCCGGACCGTGGGACGCCGGGCCGCAGAACGCCGGACAGCAGGCGGCCGATACACGGAACACCGGGGCGCACGCCGCCGAGATGCGCGCCGCGCGGACGCAGGACGCCGTGGCTCAGCACGGTGAGCCGCAGGCCGCCGGGGCGTGGAGCGCTCGGCCGCGAGCCGGCAGGGTGTCCGGCGGGCTGGCCGGGCGCAGTCCGGTGCTGCTGGCCGTGGGGGCTTCGGCGTGCATCTCGGCGTCCGCGATGTTCGTGAAGCTGTCCGGCGTCAACGCGGGCACCGCGGCGTTTCTGCGCTGCCTGCTGGCGCTGGTCGTACTGGTGCCCGTCGCCCTGGCGGAGCGGCGCCGGCTGGGGCCACGGCCGGCCCGCGCCCAGCTGTTCGACCTGGTGGCGGGCGCGCTGCTGGGCATCGACTTCGTCTTCTGGGCGCAGAGCATCCACGACGTGGGCTCGTCCATCGCCACCGTGCTGCTCAACATCCAGATCGCCGTCTTCCCGCTGCTGGCCCTCGTCTTCACCCGCGCACGCCCCGGCGCACGCTACTGGCGCATGCTCCCCGTGCTGCTGGTGGGCGTGGCGCTGGCCAGCGGCGCGATCGGCCATCCGGAGCCCGGCAGCAGCCCGCTCTCCGGAGTGCTCTACGGCACCGCGGCAGGGGTGGCCTTCGCCGGCTATCTGTTCCTGACCCGGCAGGGCGGCGGAGGAGCGCATACCGTCCACCCGGTATGTCTGTCCACCCTGGCCGCCGGGGTCACCTCCGGTGTGCTCGGCGCGCTGTGGACGGGTGTCGACCCGGCGCCAGGGTGGGGACCCCTTGGCTGGCTGGCGGTGATGTCACTGTTCGGGCAGGTGCTCGCGCTCGTACTGATGGGACCCGCACTGGCGCGGCTGGCGCCGGTCACCAGCGCCGCACTGCTGCTGCTCCAGCCGGTGCTGGCAGTGATGCTGGGCGTCGTCTTCCTCGGGGAGAGGCCCACCGTGACGCAGTTCGCCGGGTGCGTCCTGGTCGTCGCCGCTGTCTGGCACACCAGCCGGGCCGATCACTAGAGTCACCGTCCATGCACCTGCCGCGCGCCCTGCTCAGCGGGCTGATCGCCACCGTGACGGCAAGCGGGCTGGCAGTGAGCTCCTCCACAGCGGCCGACCGGGGCCACACGCGCACCCGTGAGGCGATGGAGTCCCTGGTCGAACGCGGCGGCGCTCCAGGGGCGCTGGCACAGATCGAGGACGGCGCGGGGGCGTGGAGCGGCAGCGCGGGCACCGCCGACTACGCCACCGACCGCCCCCGGCTGGCCCGTGACCGCTTCCGTATCGGCAGCCTCACCAAGCCGTTCGTGGCGACCGTGCTGCTCCAGCTGGAATCCGAGGGCGTACTGCGGCTGGACGACCCGGTGCGCCGCTGGCTGCCCGACCTGCGGCTGGGTGCGTACGGCGGTGGGGGCGGCTCCGGACGCGGCGTCACCGTGCGCCAACTCCTGGGCCACACCAGCGGTATCCCTGACTACACCACCGACCCCGTACTGCGCAGGACCTACTTCGGTCCGCACTTCCTGGCGCGCCGCTGGCGTTCCCACACCCCGCGGGAGCTCGTCGAGCGCGCTCTCTCCCGGCCGCCGCTGTTCCGCCCGGGGGCGCACTGGAGCTATTCCAACAGCAACTACCTGCTGGCCGGCATGGTCATCGAGCGCGCGACAGGGCACTCCTACGCGACGGAGATCGAACGCCGGGTGCTGCGCCCGCTGAAGCTGCGCGACACCTCGCTGCCGGGCACCTCGCCGCGCATCCCGGGGCAGCACGGCAGGGAGTATTCGACGCTGTTCGCCGCTGGTGCGCATCCGCCGGTACGGGACATCACCTCGCTCAACCCTTCGCTGGCCGGGGCCTCTGGCGAGATGATCTCCTCAGGGCGCGATCTGGTGCGCTTCGTACGGGCGTTGGTCACCGGACGACTGCTGCCGCCCCGGCAACTGGCCGAGATGAAGACGACCCGCAAGGCCGACTCCACCGACCGCTACGGGCTGGGCCTGACCGAACGCACCCTCTCCTGCGGCGTCACGGTCTGGGGCCACGAGGGCACCATCCACGGCTCACTGACGGCGGCGTTCAGCACCCCGGACGGCACGCACACGGCCGCCTTCAACCTCAACGGCGACTGGTCGCAGGGCACCGCCGGCCTGGTCGAGGCGGAGTTCTGCGACTGAACCCGCCCGCCGCTCAGCGCGGGAGGACCGTCACATACTCCGCGGGCGGCAGTTCACAGGCCGCCATCAGGGCCGTCCTGACCACGGCGGCCTGCTGGGCGAGGGAGTGGCGCAGCTTCTGCGGGGTGACGTGGACGACGGTGATGCCGAGCTGCTCCAGGGACTCACGCTTGTGGGTGCAGGCGTCCCAGGCCGCCTCCGCACCGGCCCGGGGCGTGCCGGCGTCGATCTCCACCGCGACGGCCTGCTCCGGCCAGTAGGCGTCCACGGCGCCCAGGTGCGGTCCGCCAGGTACGCGCAGTTCGACGTTCCAGCAGGGGTCGGGCAGCGCCTGGGTGAAGACCATCTCGTACAGCAGGCCCTCGGTCAGCGCCCGCCCCTCCGCCAGCAGGCTCTCCACGGCGTCCGCGATGTGCGGCAGCCCCAGCAGTCTGGCTCTGGTCAGCTCGCGCACCACCGGTTGCGGATCGCAGTGCCCGCCGCGTACCGCCTCGGTCAGCAGCTGCCGCACCTCGTCGACGTCGGCCAGCTGGGCGACGGCGTCGGCCAGCGCCCGCGGCACCGGCGCCACGGGCAGTCCGGTGATCTCCTCCGGCTCGGGCAGGATTCTGGTCCGCACCAGGTGGGCGGAGGTGTACGCGCAGCCGGCCGGAAGCGGGGCACGGGCGCCGGGCCCGGTGGGCTCGCCCAGATCCGGGACGAGGACGTCGATCCGCTGCAGGTCCAGCAGGGAGGGGGCGGCGGAGAAGCAGTGCAGGGCGAGCGCGGCCAGTCCGGTGATCATCGCGGTGCGGGGAGTCCGGAGCACGGCGCCGGGCGGTGCGGCGGCGTCGCTCTGCGCGTACAGCAGCGCGGCACGCAGCCGTTCCTCGCTGGTGGGCAGACCGGTGCGGGGCGGGAGTGGTACTTCGTGCGTCATGGTGTGGCCGATTCCCCGCCACCCTCGGGGAGCCAACGTGTGTGACAGAGCTGTCGCCGAACGCGGACAACCCTGTGCTAAAGCACGGCAGTTCGACTGCCGATAATGGGCCGCCGCAGGCCCCGGCCCGCGGTGCGGCCCGAGCGGGCTGACCCGCGCAGCGTCAGCTGCTCTTCTTGTGCCTGTCGCCCAGTGTCACCAGACCGGCGATCACCAGGAAGAGCACGATCGGCGCTGCGACGTACAGCCCGAGGGTCTCGGCGATGCTCAGACCGTGGCCCGGATCGTCGCCGTCGTCCGGAGTGAGCGCGAAGGCAGGCGACGACAGCAGCAGCATCAGCGTCGCGCCGGCGGTGACCGTACCTGCGCGCAGGGCGTTCTTGTTGACCTTGTTGCTCACACA
This sequence comes from Streptomyces oryzae, assembly GCF_017676365.1. Lineage (GTDB taxonomy): Bacteria > Actinomycetota > Actinomycetes > Streptomycetales > Streptomycetaceae > Streptomyces > Streptomyces oryzae. The sequence goes on along the minus strand of NZ_JADKMA010000210.1, from coordinate 7,061 downwards.
GCCAACATATCGGACGGGTGAACGGGTCGCGCGCCGGGGTGGTACTACCGGGAGTTCATCGGATCAGCCGCGGGGTTCACCCGCCATGCCGGCCCCACGGGAGGGGCGTCAGATGTCCGCCGGCTCCGTGCCGTAACCGACCCCGGTGGGTTCGCTGGTCAGTGGGGCCTCGGCGAGCGGGGGCTCACTGGTCAGCGGTGTGGCGTCGGCGAGCGGGGGCTCGCTGGTGAGCGGCGCGTCGGCACAGCCGCAGGTGCACGAGCCGTCGAGTCCGGAGTCGGGGTCGGACACACCGGACAGGTCTACCGGCTCGTGCCCTCGTTTGGAGAGTGTGCGCTGTTGCGGGAGGGGAGTGAGGGCGGAGATCAGGAGTTCAGCGGACGCGGCCACGGGGGCCTCCGTTCGTTGACGGAACGATGGTCAGGGACTCGCCCTACCCAGTCGATGGGCAGGCAGACGTGTCCGGAGCCAGAACGTGTCCCAGCTCACGTCGGTTCCCGCGGCGAATCGACGAAAGTCCCGGACCGGGAAAGGAGATTCAAGGGACAAAACGGTCACGCGGCGCGAGTATTTGCGGACCGGTGAGTATGTGCGGGGGTGCGGGCGTGCGGGCCGGAGCGGTGAGCACCTCCGGCACCCGAGCCGCCGCCCGCCACCGGCCGCAGCCGAAGAATGCCGGCGGCCGCAGCCTGGGAACAACAGCCCGAACGCCCGCCGGACACCCGCCCGGCGAAACACCGCGACGGCCGTGCCGCCCGAACCATAGAATCCGCGGGCGTCCGCGTTTTGTCGCACAGCTGTGGCCCTCCCGCAGTGCGCCGCGCGGAGCCGCCGCCTCTATGGTGCTGACGGAAGCCGCAGCGGCACGCACGGTGCGCACGCAGTACGCGCGCCGCACGCAGGGCTGGAGGGCGCGACAGCGGCGTACGCGCTGGACGGAGGGGTTCCGGTCGGACATCGGGAGGAAGCGGTGGCAGCAGCGCGCGGCGAGGGCGTCCCGGAGGCGTCCGGGGCCGGCACGGACACCGTTCCGCCCTCGCGCCAGGGGGCGGGCGGCTGGAGCCGGATGAGCGCGGCCGCGCTCACCGCAGCGGTCGTCTCAGGGCTGCTCGGCGGCGCACCAGCCGCACAAGCCGCTCCCCCCGCCACCCCGGACGGCCCGGCTGCGGGAAGCCAGGACGACGACAGCTCGCGCGACGGGCTGCCCCCGGTCTGGCCGCGCCCCCAGACGATGCGCACCCAGGGCGAGTTCGTGCCCGCAGGCACCGCGGCAACCCTGATCGCCGACGACGACGCGGACACGTACGCGCTTCAACTCATCCGCAGCACCCTGCGCGAGGCGGGCGTGCGCACGGTGCACGAGATGCGCCCTGGCGGCAACGGCCGCTCCCCGGGGACGTCCGCACGCTCCGGAGAGCTGATCGTGCGGGTCGGCAGCGAGTCGGCCCGTCCCGCCCTGCGCGGCCTGCGCGCCCCTGCACGCAGCGACCTGCCCGCGGGCGGCTACCGGCTGGCTGCGGGACTTTTCGAGGGGCACCACACCGTGGCGCTCGAAGGGGCGGACGGCGACGGGCTGTTCTACGCCGCGCAGACGCTCCGCCAGCTGGCCACCGAACGCGACGGACGGCACGGCTTCCCCGGCGTCCTGGTGCGCGACTGGCCCACCGCCTCGGTACGCGGCACCACAGAGGGCTTCTACGGCCAGCCCTGGACGCAGCAGGAGCGGCTGTCACAGCTGGACTTCCTCGGCCGTACGAAACAGAACCGCTATCTGTACGCACCGGGCGACGACCCCTACCGCCAGGCGTCGCGCTGGCGTGACCCGTATCCGGCGGCACAGCGGGCCGACTTCCGTGAGCTGGCCGAGCGCGCCAAGCGCAACCATGTGACGCTCGGCTGGGCGGTCTCGCCCGGCCAGGGGCTGTGTTTCTCGTCCGCGGACGACCGCAAGGCGCTGCTGCGCAAGCTGGACTCGATGCGGGCCCTGGGGATACGCGCCTTCCAGCTGCGCTTCGAGGACGTCAGTTACAGCGAATGGCACTGCGACAAGGACGCGCGGACCTACGGCACGGGCCCGCGGGCGGCGGCGCGCGCCCAGGCGGAGCTCGCCAACGCCGTCGCCGACCATCTGGCCGAACGCCATCCGGATGCGGCTCCGCTGTCCGTGGTGCCGACGGAGTTCTACCAGAAGGGGCGCACGGACTACCGGGCCGCGCTCGCCGGGAAGCTGGACGACCGGATCGAGATCGCCTGGAGCGGTGTGGGGGTGGTGCCCCGCACCATCACCGGCGCCGAACTCGCCCGCGCGCGCAGCGCCTTCCCGCGCCACCGGCTGGTGACGATGGACAACTACCCGGTCAACGACTTCGCCACCGACCGGATCTTCCTCGGCCCGTACCAGGGCCGCGAGCCCGCGGTCGCCTCCGGTTCTGCCGCGCTGCTGACCAACGCGATGAAACAGCCGACGGCCTCCCGCATCCCGCTGTTCACGGCCGCCGACTACGCCTGGAACCCGCGCGGCTACCGCCCCAAGGAGTCGTGGCGGGCGGCCGTCGACGAGCTGGCGGGCGGGCGCGGCAGCGCCAACGCCACCCGGGCCGCCGTGCACGCGCTGGCGGGCAACGACGCCTCCTCGATGCTGGGCAGCGACGAGTCGGCGTACCTCCGCCCGCTGCTGAACGCCTTCTGGAGCGCGTACGAGCGGGGCCGGGGCCCCGAACTCGACCGGGCCGCCGAGAAGCTGCGCAGCGCCTTCAGCACGATGCGCACGGCCCCGTCCCGGGTCCCCGACGGGCTGCGCAAAGAGGTCGAGCCGTGGCTCACCCAGCTCTCGCGGCTCGGTGCGGCAGGCGAGCGGTCGGTCGACATGCTGCTCGCGCAGCAGCGCGGCGACGGGGCAGCCGCCTGGAAGGCGCAACTGGACGTGCGGCGGCTGCGTACCGAGAGCGCAAAGAGCAAGGCGACCGTCGGCAAGGGTGTGCTCGCCGACTTCACGGACAAGGCGCTCAAGCTGTCCGACGGCTGGACAGGCGGGCAACGGCAGCAGCCCCCGCCGACGTCGAAGCCCCATACGAAGCCGAAGCCGCACGGCGACTCCGGATCCGACGCGAAATCCCCGGAACAGGGCAGCGGCAAGGGCGGCGAAGGCTCGCGGCCCACCGTGAGCGGCAGCCCGTCGGGCGCCCCGCACCACCCGCTCTCCGCCGCGGTGGACAGCGACCCGAAGACCTCCTACCGGGCGGCAGCAGCACCGGCCACCGGCACCTTCGCACCCGAGCACCCGCCCATGCTTGTCCCGCCGTCCACGGCAGCCGACGCGGGCCGCGAGCGCGGCGAGGGCCACCACAAGCGCTCCGCCGAGGCGCTGACCGTCCGGCTGCCCGAGCCGCGCCCGCTGCGTGCCGTCACGGTGCTGACCGGCCCGCACTCGGGCACCCGCGGCACCGTCGAGGCGCACGTCCCCGGCAAGGGCTGGGAGCGGCTCGGCTCCCTCTCGCAGACGGGCTGGACCCAGCTGACCGCCGGCCGGCACGGCGCCGGGAAGGCCGACGCACTGCGGCTGGTGTGGAGCCAGGAGACGAACCCGCCGGTCGTCCACGAGATCACGCCCTGGTACGCCGACACCCCGGCGGCCTCGCTGTCGCTGCCCCGTACCACCGTGGACGCGGCGATCGGCGGCGGCGCCACCCGGGTCACCGCACGGCTGACCGGGAACCGGCCCACCGACGTACGCGGCAAGGTCACCGCGAAGACGCCCAAGGGGTTCACCGTGCGTACGCCGGCGCGCACCACAGTGCGACGGGGCAGCACAGTGGACGTGCCGTTGCGCATCACCGCCGACAGCTCGGTCAGGACGGGCAGTTACCGCATCCCCGTCTCGTTCGGCGGGGAACACCACACGCTGACCGTACGCGCCTACCCGCGCACCTCAGGGCCGGACCTCGCCCGGCACGCGCAGGTGACGTCCTCAGGGGACGAGACGAAGGACTTCCCCGCCGCAGCAGCGGCCGACGGCAAGCGCGGCACCCGTTGGTCGTCGCCCGCCAAGGACGGCGAGTGGGTGCAGCTGAAGCTGGCCGAACGGGCGCGGGTGGGGCAGGTCGTGCTGCGCTGGCAGGACGCCTATGCCTCGCACTACCGCATCCAGGTCTCCCCGGACGGCAAGCGCTGGCGCACCGCCGCCACGGTGCGGGACGGCAAGGGCGGCAAGGAGGCGGTCCGCATGGACGCCCCCGGGGACACCCGCTACGTACGCGTCGTCGGCGACAAGCGGGCGACGCGCTTCGGGATCTCGCTGTGGTCGGTGGAGATCTACGGCGTCGACTCCACGGGCCGGGCCAAGCACGCCCGGCGGGACGACGACCGGCAGCACGGCGACCGTCACACCGGCTCCCGGGCCCGGCAGCCGCACGGCGCTGGGGGCGCCGCCAAGCGGCACCCCCACTGAGCGGAGCGCTGTCACGGTCCGTCGCGCGACGTCACATACCGTCGCGCGAACGCCACCCCGGCCGTGCGGACATGGCGCGAACCCAGCGCGGACATAACAAAGCCCGGGTCTCAGGCAGTGGATCTGCCGTCGATCCGGGCGAGATCATCGTCCGCGCCGTATGGCTGGAGGTAGGGCATCCAGCGTGGGTCCCTGTGCCCCGTGCCGATGATGCGCCAGGCGAGGCCGGAGGGCGGGGCTGGTTGGTGACGCAACCGCCAGCCCAGTTCGGCGACATGGCGGTCGGCCTTCACATGGTTGCAGCGGCGGCAGGCGGCCACCACGTTCTCCCAGGCGTGCGCCCCTCCCCTGCTGCGCGGGATGACATGGTCGACGCTGGTTGCGACACCACCGCAGTAGGCGCAGCGGCCGCCGTCCCTGGCGAACAGGGCGCGGCGGGTGAGGGGAACGCTGCCGCGAAAGGGCACCCTCACGAACCGCTTGAGACGGACGACGCTGGGGGCGGGTATGACACGGGTTGCGCTGTGCATCAGGGCGCCGGAGTCCTCCAGGCTGATCGCCTTCCCATTGAGGACCAGTACGAGCGCGCGGCGAAGCGGTACGACGCCGAGCGGCTCGTACGACGCATTGAGGACCAGGACATGCGGCACGGTGCCTCCTTGTACGTCGGCGGCGCGTGGCTCGCGCCGTGACGATCTCCCCTCAGTGTGTCCCGTGCCCTGGTCACTTCGCCACCACGACCGGGCAACGCACTGAGCGTGTTTTGGACCACACCTGCTCTCTCCCCCCTGGAACAGTCTCCTCACTCGAACACCTGGCCTCATACTGCTCAACGGCACCAAATGTGAAGGCCCTGCGCCGTTAGTGTGGCCCTGGCATTCCTACGGGTGCCTTGCGGACGTGTCTCGCACGGAAGGTCAACCTGTGTACTGGCTGCTCAGCGCATCCCCCTCGCCCGACGGCCCACAGCCGCCGAAGTCTTTGGAGGACGCCCAGGACAGCGCCGGAGAAGCTGCCGGATGGGTCCAGGAGCACTGGTCGGACTGGCTCGCCACGGGCTTGCGCATCGTCTTCGTCTGCGCCGTCGCCATCGTGCTGCGCTATCTCATCCGCCGTGCGATCACGCAGCTGATAACGCGGATGAACCGCAGGGCCGAGATCGCCGACAGCGGCAACGCGCTGCGCGGACTGCTGGTGAGCGGGGAGCGACGCAGGCAGCGGTCCCAGGCGATCGGCTCCATCCTGCGCAGCGTCGCCTCGTTCGTGATCATGGGCACTGCGGCGATGACAGTGCTCTCCGGGCTCGGGATCAACCTCGCGCCGCTGCTGGCCAGCGCCGGCGTCGCGGGCGTAGCACTGGGCTTCGGCGCCCGCGACCTGGTGAAGGACATCCTGGCCGGGATGTTCATGCTCCTGGAGGACCAGTACGGGGTCGGCGACCGGGTGGACGCCGGAGAGGTGTCGGGCGTCGTGCTCGAGATCGGGCTGCGGGTGACACAGCTGCGCGGTGACGGCGGTGAGATCTGGTACATCCGCAACGGCGAGATCAAGCGCATCGGCAATCTCAGCCAGGGCTGGTCCATGGCGTCGCTCGAGGTCCGGGTGCGCGCCGACGAGGACCTGGACGAGGTACGGGCCGCCATCGAAGCGGTGGGCGAGGAGATGGGCAAGGAGAGCCCCTGGGACGAGATCCTGTGGGAGCCCGTCCAGCTGCTCGGCCTGGACGAAGTGACCCTGGACTCCGCCGTGCTGCGGGTGTCGGTCAAGACGATGCCCGACAAGAACCTGGCCGTGGAGCGGGAGCTGCGCTGGCGCATCAAAAAGGCGCTGGACGCGCGGGGCATCCGGCTCGTGGACGAACCGTCCCTGGCGCTGCAGTCGTCCGTGCAGTCCGTCCGGTCCGTGCCGTCGCAGTCGCCGTCGCTGGAGAAGTAGCCTCCGGCGGCAGCGGGTTGCCGTGTGGGCGTGCCCTGCGGCACGCCCACACGCTGCCCGGCCGCCGTTACCGGCGCACCAGGGTGATCGTCGTCCACGCGCCCACGTGGACCCGGTCGCCCTCCTTGAGGGGGACGGGGACGAAGGGCTGGATCGGGTCCTCGGCACCGTTGATGGTGGTGCCGTTGGTCGAGTCCTGGTCGACGACGGACCAGCTGCCGTCCGGCTGCTGCACCAGTACCGCGTGCTGGTGCGAGACACCCGGGTCCTCCGGCGGGCGGCCCAGGTCGATGTCCGGAGCCACACCCGTGGACGCACGGCGGCGACCGATGGTGACCTGCGGGCCGGTGAGCGGCAGCTGCTGCTCCGGTGAGTACGCGGGAAGGTTGAGCGCCGCCGCCTCGGGGCCGCTGCGCTGCATCATCGCCGCGAAGTACTCGCGGTCGGGGCCGACCATCGCCGTCCACGCTCCGCCACCCTGCGGGGCACCGGCGCCCTGTGGGCCGAAGTCCTGGCCCGGCTGCGGCTGACCGAAGTCGTGCCCTGGCGGGGGCTGGCCATGGTCCTGGCCCGGCTGCGGCATGCCGAAGTCCTGGCCCGGCTGCTGACCGTGATCGCCGGGGCCGTGCTGGGCCGGTACGCCCGGCGCGGGAGGACCGACCGGGCCGGGGGGCGGCGG
>NZ_JADKMA010000020.1 GCF_017676365.1 Streptomyces oryzae | reverse complement strand
CCGCCCGCACCCAGGCCCCCGCCTTCCACCCCTCGCGCGGGGACGAGGTTCTCGGGCGCTACCCCTTCCTCGCGCCGGGCCGGGAGCTGCGCGAGGCCGCCGAGTGGCACGGCGCTCTCGTCGGCAAGTCGCTGCCGGGCGGGACCGTCACGGCCGCCGCCTGGGAGGAGCTGACCGGTGAGCTGATCGACCGGCTCGCCGCCCTGCCCGAGCTGGACGGCCTCTGGTACGACATCCACGGCGCCATGACCGTAGAGGGCATCGACGACGCCGAGGCGGTACTGCTGGAGCGCATCCGCGCCACCGTCGGCCCCGACGTGATCGTCTCCACCTCCATGGACCTGCACGGCAACGTCTCCCGGGAACTCGCCCACCGCAGCGACCTGATCACCTGCTACCGGATGGCACCCCACGAGGACCACATGGAGACCAAGGAGCGGGCCGCCCGCAACCTGGTGGACCTGCTGGCCTCCGGCGCGCCCCGTCCGGTCAAGGCGTGGGTGCCGGTGCCGGTGCTGCTGGCAGGCGAGCAGACCTCGACGCGCGTCGAACCCGCAAGGAGCGTGTACGCCGCGGTCGAGGAGGTCGAGGCCGCCGAGGGCGTCATCGACGCCGCGATCTGGGTCGGCTACGCCTGGGCCGACGAGCCGCGCAACCGTGCCGCCGTCGTCGTCACCGGCCAGGACGAGGCCGCCGTCGCGGCCGGCGCCGAACGGCTCGCCCGCGGATTCTGGGAAGCGCGCCGCGACTTCGGCTTCGTCGCCCCCACCGGCACCTTCGACGGCATCCTGGACGAGGCTCTCGCCTCCGTCCAACGCCCCTACTTCGTCAGCGACACCGGTGACAACCCGACCGCCGGCGGCGCCGGCGACGTCACCTGGGGCCTGACCCGGCTGCTGGAGCGGCCGGAGTTCCACAAGGAAGACGGCCCGACGGTGATCTACGCCTCCGTGCCGGGGCCGGAGGCGGTAGAGACCGCCGTCGAGGCGGGCGTCGGCGCGACCGTCACCGTCACCGCAGGAGCCGAGGTCGACGCCCGCCACGCCGGACCGGTCACCCTCACCGGCGTGGTGCACGCGGTCCGGCACGGCGACCGCGACGCCCGGACGGAGGTCGTCGTCCGGGTCGGCAGCGTCCACGCGATCCTCACCCAGCTGCGCAAGCCCTACCACCACGAGGACGACTTCACCGGCCTCGGCCTCGACCCGCGCAGCGCCGACATCGTGATCGTGAAGATCGGTTACCTGGAACCCGAGCTTGCGCAGATGGCCGTCAGCTGGAAGATGGCGCTCACCCCCGGCGGTGTCGACCAGGACCTGGTGCGCCTGGGCCACCACCGCATCCGCCGCCCGATGTTCCCCTTCGATCGCGACATGGCCGACCCCGGCCTGACGGCCCGTATCATCCCCGCCTCCGACCGGCCGCTGACCGGGGACGACGAGTGAGCGGCCGCCCCGCTCTCGAGATCGCCGTCACCTCGCCGACCGGCGCCCGCACCGCCCGCGAGCACGGCGCCGACCGGGTCGAGCTGTGCACCGGCCTGGAGTTGGGCGGCCTCACCCCGTCCGCAGCACTGATCGAGGCCGCCGTCGAGGCCGGGCCACCGGTGCAGGTGCTGGTCAGGTGCCGGCCGGGCGACTTCGTGTACGACGCGGAGGAGGTCGCGCTGATGGCCGCCGAGGTGCGGTCCGCCGTCGCCTCCGGCGCGCGCGGGGTGGTGATCGGCGCGCTCACCGCCGACGGCGGCCTCGACGTCCGCGCCATCGCCGCGCTCAGCGACGCCGCCCACGCCGCAGACCGGCCGGTCGAGGTCACCCTGCACCGCGCCGTCGACCAGGCCGCCGACCCGGTTGCCGCCGCCGCGCTCCTCCCCGGGCTCGGTCTCACCCGGGTGCTGACCTCCGGCGGCGCCGCCACGGCGGCCGAGGGAGCCGGACAGATCGCCGCGATGGCCGCCGCCGCTCCCGGCGTGGAGGTGATGGCCGGCGGCGGAGTGCACCCCGGCACCATCCCGGAACTGGTCGCCGCGGGCGCCGCCGCCGTCCACCTCTCCGCCAAAACCCGGGCCGCCCCCCGGCGCGGCGGCCACTGGGTACCGCTCGGCGCCTCAGGGGCCTCGGCCGAGCAGGACACCCACTTCGTCACGGACCCCGCTGTCGTCGCCGACGCCCGGCGGGCGCTGGACGCGGCGAGCTGACCCCGAACCGGCCGCCGGCTGCGCCGGACGCCCCACCGACATGGACGCCCCGCCGCCCACCCTGCGGGCGGCCTTCTCCTTGGCATCGAAACGGGCAGCGCCTCCGTTGGTGTCAGCCCCTGGCTGTTCGTCCCCTGCTCAGTGACGAGGCCCGTCCTCGTCGTCCCGGACGATTGGTCCGACGTCCACGGTGTTGCCGATGTCCCCGAACGCCGCCCTGGTCCGTAGTGCGATCAAGTGCCCGTAGCAGATCGGTGGAGCCATGTGGCTGTGGACCGATGTCGCTCACTTCGCGTTCCACGGCGCCGAACCTCCCCGACCGGCTCCCCTCCCAGTGATCTGCTCGGTGACGGGCTGTCAGTGGAGCGTGGTGCACTGGGAGTTCGCGGGGATCCGCTGAATTCACCAAGGGAGGGCATGTGGTTGACGTCCGTGCGTACACGCGCAGGGATGGGACTCCGGTACGAGCGCACAGCAGGTCTGCTCCGGCCTTGCGAGGGGCGGTCCCGGGAGGGCCGGTGCCGGTTCTGGCGGTGGCTGCTGCCATCGCGCTGCTGCTCATAGCCATCGGGGGGCACGGTGGCGGAGACGGCCATGCCGCCTCCCGTGAGCAGCGGGGCAAGCCGAAGGCTCCTGCGGCGCCCCGCGGCGAGGTGGAGACGCCACTGCTGCGGATCACCTTTCCCACCGGCAAGCCGCCGCAGCCCGGGAGCGCCCGGTGAGCGGGCGGCGGCCGGTGCGGAAGGCTCCGGCCCGGAGGGCTCCGGTCCGTCGCCGGCGCAGGCGGCGGGGCAACGGGGAGGCGAAGCTGCTGGCTGCCGGGGTGGTCGTGGTGGTCGGCGTGAGCCTGGTCATCGCCCTGGTGCAGTGGCTCCTCGCTCACTGGTGGGTGCTGGTCCTGGCCGGGGTACTGACCGCGGCTGCCGCAGCCGTGTGGTGGCAGCAGCAGGTGCAGCGGCGGCGGTGGGAGGCGGCTCGGGCTCACGGGCTGCGCTTCCAGGTGGCGCAGCTGGACACGCTGGGTCACGCGGAGTTCGAGCACGCGGTACGTGACCTGATGTTCCGGGACGGCTGCCGGGACGCGGTACGCACCGGGGGCCGGGGGGACAAGGGTGCGGATGTCATCGCAACGGACCCTGCGGGCCGGCGGTGGGTGATCCAGTGCAAGCACCGCCGTGACGGCCTGGCCGGCGCGGCCATCGGCACCCCGGACCTGCAACGGCTCAACGGGACGGCACGGCCGGTGCACAACGCGGACGTGGTGGTGATGCTCACCAACGGGCGCTTCACCCGGGACGCCGTCCCCTTCGGGAGGGACCAGCAGATGCACCTGGTGGACCGCCACATGCTCGCGCGGTGGGCTGCGGGCTCCTGGCCGCTGTGGGAACTGTTACCGAAGGTTCCGCCACCGCGGCGGCCGGCGCGCTGACCGAGCACAGCGGTGGGGGGCTGACCACCGGCCGGTATCAGCCCCCCACTGCGCCGTCCGCGACTAGGCGTCTTTCAGTTGGACTCCGAGGGGCATCGGGCGCGTCGTACGGGACAGCGCCGCGTACTTCCAGTCAAAGGGGGACTGAACAGCGCCAACTGCGCTCGCATGCCTGCGCGGGGGAGGCAATGTGCCTTACAACGGGGCAGAGGCGAGAGGGGGGCGGGTGCTCAACATCAACCTGGCTGTGCTCCTGGCGTTCATCGTCGTAGTGCGTCTGCGGCGCCGTACGGAGGCTCGGAGTCGTGCCGACGAGAAGCTGACCGTCCTCATCGTCCTGGTCCTGGGCCTCCTCCTCGCGCCGACCGAACTGGGGCAGGGGCTGCTGCGGGTGACAGGGCAACTCGTCGAGCAGGTCGCTGAGATCAAGCTTTAGCTGTAGCCGGATGGCCGGGAAACGGCTGGGTCGCCCGCCCATTTCGGCAGTGGGCAGCCGGACGGTGACGGGCGGGTGAGGGAGCGGAGCCGCCCGCCCGTCGGCGTAAGGCAGCCGGCTCCGCCTCGGCGTCGCCGTCCGGTTCAGCCGGAGACGCTGGCGTGCCCGTTTTCGATGTGGCCCATCAGGCGGCGGTGGAAGGCGGAGTCGCCGTCCACGGTCACTGCCAGGTCGTACCAGCCGTGCGTCCGTGCCGCCGGGTGGACGGCGGTGGCCTCGGCGCCCGGGGCCACCCGGATCTGCTGGGTGAGCCGGGTCGCGTCCGCTTCGCTCACATAGCCCTGCGGCCTGAGGGTGAAGGTGAGGGCGGAGGCCGAGCGGTTGCGGAGGGTCAGCCGGAGCTCGCGGGTGCCCGCGTCCACGGCCGACCGCACCTCGGCGCCCGGCGCCTTCACACCGCCGGCGAACTCGCGGCGGAAGCCGTTCGGTCCGGTCACCGTGAAGCGGTAGCGGTCGCCGGAGACCGGAACCGTCCAGCGGCCGCTGTCCGTGACGTCCTGGTGCTGCGGCGTCTTGAACTCGCCCGCGTACGGGTACAGCGCGAAGTGCACGCCGGACTTGCCCGTGTTGGTGAGCGCCACCGTCACCTTGCCGTCGGTTACCGTTGCGTGCGCCTCCGGCTGGTACGGCAGCGGACGGGCGGGCCGGGTGCCCGGCTCCGGCTCCGGCATCCGCTGGTCGGCAGGGGGCTCGGGCTGCCAGCGGCCGGTGAACGGCGGTATGGGCCCCGGCTGTTGCACAGTGGGCTGGGCCTGGCTGTCGGTGAAGTCGAAGGCCGAGGTGAGGTCACCGCAGACGCGGCGGCGCCAGGGCGTGATGTTGGGGTCCTCGATTCCCGTCCAGCGCTCCAGGAAGCGGTTCACCGAGGTGTGGTCGAAGACCTCGGAGCAGACGTAACCGCCCACTGTCCAGGGCGAGACCACCAGCAGCGGCACCCGGATACCCAGGCCGGTGGGCTTGCCCTTCCACCACTCGTCGGGGTCGTCGGCGGGCGGGACCGGCGGCGGGACGTGGTCGAAGAAGCCGTCGTTCTCGTCGTAGTTGATCAGGACGACCGTGTGCTGCCACACCTCGGGGTGCGAGGCGAGGGCGTCCAGCACCTTGTAGACGATGGACGCGCTGTGGATCGGTGACGACACGCTGGGGTGCTCGGAATCGACGGCCGAGGGGACGATGTACGACACCTCCGGCAGCTTTCCGGCGGCCACGTCTCGTGAGAAGGCCTCGGCGAGGGTGCCGGTCGCCACCCGGCGCAGCGCCCGGTCGAACAGGCTGCGCTCGGCCGGGGAGAGTGTGGCGACGCCCTCGTCCAGCAGTCCCAGCAGCCGCTTGCGCTCGGCGGCGTCGGAGGTGTCGCGGACCACCGCGTAGAAGGACTCCATATAGGTGTGGCCGCCGGTCTTCGCCAGCGCCTTGCGGGCCACCGCCTTGAAGGTGGCGAAGAACTCGATCTGGTTGTCGGTGAAGTTCTCCCACTCGGTGTACGTCTGCCAGCTGCGGCCCGCCTTCTCCAGCAGTTCCGCGTAGGTGGCCCAGGTGTAGCCCGGGTGGGTTCCCTCGTCGTAGGCATCGTTGCCGATGGCCCGCTTGCCGTCTGCCTCGTTCCCGGAGTTGCCGCTCCACAGGTAGTTGCGGTTGGGGCTGGTCGAGGTGTGCATGGAGGAGTGGTAGGCGTCGCAGACCGTGAAGGTGTCGGCCAGCTCGTACTGGAGGGGGATATCGGCCCGGTCGTAGTACGCCATGGTGGCCGGTGTCTTGGCGGCGATCCACTGGTTCATCCAGCCGCCGTTCCACGCCTTCTGGCCGCCGTCCCAGTCGTGGTTGAGCGCACCGATGTACTGGAGATCCTTCTCCTGCGCCTCCGCCGCGGCCCGCACAGGGAAGGGAAGTACGTGTTTTCTGCCGTCCGGCTGTCGGTAGACGGGACCGCCGTTCGGCAGCTCGACGGCGTTGCGGTCGGCGAAGCCGCGCACGCCGCGCAGCATGCCGAAGTAGTGGTCGAAGGACCGGTTCTCCTGCATCAGGATCACCACATGCTTCACCGTGTCCAGACCGCCGGACAGCGGCTCGGCGGCCAGGGCTCGCTGCAGGGAGGGCGGCAGCAGCGAAGCCGCTGCCGAGGCGCCGAGCGCTCCGGCGCCAAGGGCGAGGGCCCGGCGCCGGGAGAGGGACGTACTCATCTCGGTCTCCGTATCTTTCGGGGAGGGGAAGGGGATGGGGGGTGGAGTGCCGGTTCGGCCGGACACCTCGGTGGTCCGGGCCCGCTCGGGTGTCCGGGGCGCGCCACTCGTCCTGCGGGGGCGGCGATCCGGTCGGCCCGGCTTCGACCCGAGTTGTCAGCCGCCGCCCGCACTCCCCCGCCGGGACGCAGGCCCCGCACCGAAGCCGACCACGGCGGTCCCCAGGCCCAGCTCCCGGGAACGAAGTGCACGTGCTCACGCCGAGGAGGCTCTGCGCCGAGCTGGTCACATCGATGGACGGTTGCGGCCCGCTGGGTGAACAGCTCATGACAAGGGCGAGCGGAACCTGGTGCGGAGGGTCCGCGGCCAGCACGTACTGTGCGTACTGCTGGTGCTCGAGACGCGATCCCGGCGCGCCGAAATCCAGCGCCTGCTCACGGCAAATCCGGCTCTGCGGAGCACGCATGACGACAGGCGGCCGGTGCCCCGGTGGTGCAGCCGGACAAACCGCCGTCTGCCAGCGGTGAACACCGGCCCGGCGGGCCTCGACGATCACTAAAGTCCGGTCTCATGACGACGATCACAACGCGTACGGTCGAATACCCGGCCGACGGTCTGACGATGACCGGGCACCTCGCGCTCCCGGCCGGTGCCGAGCCCCGGCCCGCGGTGCTGCTCGGGCCAGAGGGCATGGGGCTCAGCGACGTCGAGCGCCACCGGGCCGATGCCCTGGCTGAGCTGGGGTACGTGGCGCTGGCCTTCGACCTCCACGGCGGGCGGTACTTGGACGACCCGGAGGAGATGCTGGCCCGCTGCATGCCGCTGCTCGCCGACCCCGGCCGGATGCGGGGCATCGGCCATGCGGCGCTCGACGTGTTGCGCGCCGAACCGCGGACCGACCCCGACCGGATCGCCGCTGTCGGGTACGGCACCGGGGGCGCCATCGGGCTGGAACTCGGGCGCGACGGCGTCGACCTGCGCGTGATCGGGACGGTCAACGCACTGACCACGGGCCGACCGGGCGAGGCGGCGCGCATTCGCTGCCCGGTGTGGGCCGGAGTCGGATCGGAAGACCCGATCATGCCCGCTGAGCAACGGGAGGCTTTCGCCGCCGAGATGCAGGCCGCGGGTATCGACTGGCGCCTCGTGGTCTACGGCGGAGCCCTTCACGCCTTCCACCACCCACCGGTCGACCACGCCGCACCCCCCGGCGTCGGCTACCACCCACGGCACGCACGGCGAGCCTGGCGCGACATCGTCGACCTGCTTGCCGAGTGCCTGCCCGTATCGGAGTGATTCGGCCGGCTCCCGCGCCCACTCCTGCCCGCCCGTCCTCGGCGCATACGGAGCCGATCGCCGCCAAGCAGCTCGGTTCGAGGTCCGAAGCAGGTAGCGCCCCTTCCGGTGCCTGCGGGTCACCTCTGGCGTTCACCCGGGCCAACCCCCACCGCTAATGGGCGGCGGCTGCCTCGGCCCTGGTGCGGCCGCGGCGTACGCCGCTCGTCATGGCTTGCGCGCGACTCCGCCCCAGCCCGCCCGGTCGGTGGCTGTTCCCGTGTCCGCGTCAGGCATCCAACGCGGCCAGGAGGTGTATCCAGGAGGGTCGATCAGCTCGAGGCCGTCGAAGAGCTGCACCGTCTTGGAAGGCTCACGGAAGATGTACGGGATCGCACCGCTGCGGTTGTACTCCTCCTGGACCTCACGGTGTTTCTCGTCCGCTGCGGTGGAGTGACTCATTGCCAGCCAACTTCCCGACGGAAGCCTGTCCATCAGGCGGCGCACCAGCCCGAGAGCCTCGTCCCAGTCCACGATGTGGCCCAGCACATCGCTGATGACCACGGCGACGGGCTTGGACAGATCCAGTGTCTCGGCGGCGCCTTGCAGGACAAGGTCCGTGTTCTCCATGTCCTCCTCGACGTAGGCCGTGGCACCTTCCTCCGTACTCGTGAGGAGTGCCTCGACATGAGTGATCACCAGCGGGTCGTGGTCGATGTAGACCACGCGGCACTCGGGTGCGATGCGCTGTGCGATCTCGTGCGTGTTGTTGCTCGTGGGCAGGCCGGCACCGAGATCCAGGAACTGCCTGGCCCCTTCGTCCCGCGTCAGGAAGGTCACGGCACGCCGCAGCCAGTCCCTGCTCTCCGGGGGAAAGAGGCGCATCGGCGGGTAGTTGTCGATGTAACGGTCGCCGGCGATGCGGTCGACTTCGTAGTAATCCTTGCCCCCTGTCCAGTAGTTCCAGATCCGGGCCGAGTGCGGGACCGTGGTGTCGATCTTGCGGCGAGGCCGGGATGCGTTCGTCATGGCTGTTCATCTTCCAGAGGGTGGGGGGTCAGGGCACGGGGACGGATGCGGGGCCTGAGCTTCCTCAACGCGTCTGCGCAGCTTGTGCGTTGTGCCATGGGACGCTTGACGGAGAGCTGTTGCCGACAGCAGGCAGCGACCGCGGAGCGGGCGGCAGCGCTTCACTGAGGCGGCAAGTTGGAGCGTACGTCATCATCCGCTGCGCCAAGTCCTCACCCGCTGAAGGCCGTTGGGAGGGCACGAGCGCGCCCTCGCACATCAGTACCGTATCGCCGCCCCATTAGATCACCCTCGCCTTGGGAGGGAAGGTTGACCCGCGGCGTCGTCCGGCTCACGCCAGTCGGTCCTGGTCACGGCGCAGGCGATCACGCTCGGGGCTCATCCGGGGGCGGCGACTCCCGGTCAGGAGAAGAGCGCATGCACCTGGTCGACCGCTTCGGGGCCGTAACCGACGCTGCCCACAGGAACCGCCCCGCCAACGGCCTCGATGACACGTCCCGCCCACACCGGGCCGAACCCTCCGCACAGCTCGATCAGCTCCACCCCCTCGCTCACCAGGCGGTGTGCAACTTCGACACCTTCCTCGGGCTTCTCCACACCGACGAACACGCAACGGCATTTCCCGGTCTCCACGACACTGAAGTTCCCACCCGCAGCGCTACCGGCTGCCGTGTAGATGAAGCCGAAATGCGTAAGCGCCATGGCTATGGACCTCCTACTACTGTTGCCCCGGAAAAGATCACTGGTGTCCGAAAGCGCGGGCCAGGGCGAGACTGTCCTCAAAGGTGACGTACCGGCTGATCTTTCCGTCGACGACGGTGAAGTGGAATGCGCAGGGCGACTCGAAGAGCTTGCCGGTTGCTTTGACGATCTGTCGCATGCGGGCGAAGGCGACCGCGTCCTCTCCGTCCACCAAGATCCGTTCGATGGAAAAGTCCTCCATCTGCAGATGTTCGGGGAGTATGGAGAAGAACTCGGCCGCTGCCTCGCGTGTGAAGCGTCTGCCCACCCACGGCACGTCTTCGGAACCGTAGATCTCCCAATCGATCCGCTCGGCGAACAGTTCGTGGAGTGTGGACAACTCGCCCTCCTCAAGGCGGCGATAGAACTCATCCACGACTGCGCGTGTACCGGCCACGGCGAACTCCCCTACTGCGAACATCTCACCCGGGTACCCCCCGGTGAGTACCCGGGCATGTATCGCCAAGTGTGCTTTTGACCAGGGGATTTAGCCTTAGCACACGGACCACACCTCCCTTCGCGGTGCGTCTACTGCCCCGCCTCACCCGCCCCGCTGCGGTAGTCCCTCGGGGTGCAGCCATAGGCTGCGCGGAAGGCTCTGGTGAAGTCGGCCGCGCGCGGAAAGCCGGAACGAGCCGCTATGCAGTGGATGGGAACGGTGTGCAGCGCCGGGTCGGCGAGGTCACGCCGAGCAGCCTCCAGTCGTCGCATGCGTATCCAGGCAGCGACGGTGGCTTCCTCACCCTCGAAGAGACGGTGCAGGTAGCTGGTCGACATATGGAGTGCCGCCGCGATCGTGGCCGGGCTGAGCTGGGGATCATGCAGATGCCGCTGGATGTGGCTCTTGACGCTCAGCACGAGCGTCCGTCGGCGGGTGTCGGGGGCGAGAAGGTTTTCGGCCTCGAGAACGTGCGCGAACAACGCGGCAACCATCTCGGCCGCGATTCTGCCCAACCGGGCCCCGTCACCGGGCTCGTATGAGTCGGCGTCCTTGGTCACCTGGATGAGAAAGTGCGACAGCAGCGCTCCGATGCCCTCTCCAGCCGGCACTCGCCGTGGCAGCGTGCGGCCGGTCAGCTTGCGCGGCAGCGGCACCATCGACTTGGGCAGCTCAAGGCTGACAGCGGTGACGGGGTCGTCGCCGGTGCGGATCTCCCACGGCAGGGAGGAATCGTTGAAATGCAGATCGGCGGGCCGGTAGGCGGCCTCGTGATCCTCCCAGGTGCCTACACCGGTACCATCCCTGACCAACGAGACATGGAACACTTCCGGGTCGGACCGCCGGATCAGTTTCGGCGTGCGCTGAATGACCAGTTGCTGGAAGGTCTGCGGCCACAACGACACGGCCCCCAGGTCCAGTACGCGCAGATGGGCGTGGAAGTCGTGGGCGTGCTCGCTTCTCATCCGCACCGGGGCATGTGTCTGCCCGACGCTCTCGGCCCAGTAGGCCAGCCGGTCCGCCGCAGGCACATCGTCGCTCCGGACAACCGTCTCGTTCAGCACGCGCCTTTCCTCCCCCGAGATCGCGAGTCGCTCATGACCAGCGACGACGATAATCGAGGGGCCGCGGGGCCCTCAGGCCCGGCACACGATGGAGGCGTGAAACAGGAAAGGAATTTGCGCACAGCGGGGATGACCATTGCCATCTCGGGCCGGCTCTGTGAGGTCTGAACGTCCTATACCGTACGGGCGGGGCCGTGGGCCCGTGCTCCCTCGTTGCCGGCGCGCCAGTCGGGCCCACCGGCGCCCAGGGGACCAAGGGCGGCGGGGCCTTCGCCCCACCGCCACGGTCACCCGGCCGAGTCGGGCCGGGTGTCGGTCGCGGTCTCGGCGCGGAACTTGGTCCCGTACCAGTTGCCGACCTTCGCGGTCCTTCCGATGGACGGGAGGCGGTCGTACTTCCCGAAGTGGAGAGGGGTGGCCGTCCGCCACAGCTCGGCGCTGTGCGGCTGCATCACGCCGAAGTACATCAAGCGCTGCGCCGTCCCCTTGTCCGAGGCCGTCTTGGTGGGGATGCTCGCGTAGGCACGCCCATGCGCCGCGACCGTGAGCACGTGGCCGTCCAGCAGCTCCGGACCGCCTTCATAGAACTTCAGCGGCTTCGCCCTGTCGTACGGCTCGTCCTTCGTACCGTCCTCGCCGCGGTACAGCACCGGGGCGTTGTGGAGAGTGCAGCTGGAGCTGCGCTTGTTCCGGTACTCCACCAGCACATGGCTGGGCTCGGACAGCGGGATAAACCGGAACGAGCCGGGGGCCGGCCTGCACATGCTCCGTCGCGCACGGGTCGTGTGGTCGGCGCCGCTGCCCGAGCCGCCCCCGATGATCTTGCGCTTGTGACTCTTCTTGCTCCCCGTGCTCTTCTTGACGGACGAGGAAGAGCTCCTCCTGGACTTCTTGGAGGAGTGGTGGCTGCAACCGGTCACCGCGAGCGCACCGGTGAGCCCGAGCACCAGCGCGGCCAGCACCACGCGGTGGCGGCGGGAGCGGTGTACGGTCATGGTTCGAATCTCCGTCAGGGTGTCACTGTGTTCGGCGAGCCGTGAGTATGGCATGCCAGCGTCAGATGGTTTCCGCACGGCCACCCCCCGAACCCGCCGTACGTGGCCGCCTCAGGCTTCCGCTCGCGCCCAAGGGGAACAATCCGTACCCCACTTGCTGACCAGGCACATCCGCATCGAGTAGACGCCGTTCTCCGGCAGATCGCCGCCCTTGCACGCGTACGAAGGGCTCGGCTTGCCGGCTGTGGAGACTTTGCGTCCGGTGCTCAGCTCCGCCCGTACGTACCAGCCGTCCGCGAGCTTGTCGTTGGCGCACAGCTTGTCGCCGTTGTTGAACCAGTCGGCGATGCCCTTCCTGTGGCCCTCGAAGCTGCCCTCGATCCATGCGTTCCCGTGCTCGTAGTCGACGTGCTCCTTCCATACCACCCCGGAACCGGCCGTGGTCGCGGGAGCTTGCGCAGTTGCGGGGGTGGCACCGAAGGCGGCGAACGCCCCAATCGCCAGGAGAGTGGATGCGGCGGCACCCAGGGCGCGCTTCGTCATACGCATAGTGATCCTTTCAAGGTCAACAGTGAGGAACAGCTGCGGGCTCTCGCTCATCCGCGAAGGCGACCGGACCGCCCCTGCAACTCCTCGCGGCACCGATCGGTCCGCTTCCGACATCACTCGGCCGCCCCTCAAGAGTTGCGGAAGGAGGCTGATAAGTCGTTGGCGATGCGTCCACAACCAGATTCGCACCGCGTGTACCAGTGGCGGTGATTGTGGGAGAGGGCGCCGGGCAGCAGCGGCCCCGTCCGGCGCGCCGCAGCGCCGCGGCAGGTGAAGAAGCCGGGTGTTACGCGCCGGTGTCGACGGCGGCGAGGACTCGGTGAGCAGGGTGACCGCGGCGCGCGCCGGATCGGGCGTGCGCCGCGGCCGCCGGTGCTGACGTTCAGCCAACACCCACTCCGGCAACTGGCAGGCCGCAGCCGCCGACCGCGGAGGTGACCGGCTATCCGGCCTTGCACGCCCCCGATGCGCAGGCGTCGAGCCACGCGTACCAGTCCTGGTCGTAGCGCGAGCCGATGGTCTCCTTCAGATAGCTGCGGGCCGCGTCCCAGTCACCCGCGCGGTAGGAGGCCAGCACCGTGTCCACGTCTCCGGGGTGCTTCTCCAGCATGTAGCGCACAGCCAGATAGCCCCAACGGTAGGTGCGGTTGGTGTCGGTGTTCTCGTAGGTGGTGTCGAACAGCGTGCTCAGCGGATACGTCTTCTTGCCCGCCTCCTCGATCGCGTCGTCGTAGGGAAGCTTGCGGTACGAGTACGAGACGTACTCGGCGAAGCCCTCGATCCACCAGACGGTCGGCGTCGAGACACCGGCCTCGAAGTCGCCGTACATGTCGAAGCGGCCATCGAGGTAGTGCGTGTACTCGTGGTTCAGGTTCCAGATCTGGAAGTCGGGCCGCAGCCAGTCCGCCTCGTAGGCGACGAAGCGGGGAAGGTTCCCCTCGGCCGACGGGTCGCCCTCCAGGTACATGCCGCCGTTGTTGGTGTCGATCCCGTAGATCGCGCCCGCGTACGTCTGGTAGTCGGTGCGGGAGTCGAAGACGACCACCTCGATCCTCGTGTTCTTGTCGTCCTTCACCGGTCCTTCGTCCTTGGCGACCTCGTGGAAGAACGCGTCCTGTCCGTTCAGGCTCTTGCAGGCGGCGGCGAAGTTGCCCGCGTCCATCTGCTGCGCGGCCATGGAAATGCTGTCGCTGCACGACTCCTTGTCCGTCAGCACCGCGTCCTTCAGCCGCTGCTGGAGGTCGCAGACGTCGTAGTACGCGCAGTTGTCCTTGTCGTACTCGTCGGCCATCTCCGCCACGCCGACCCACAGCGGGGCCGTTTCGCCGGTCATCCCGCTCACTCCGAGCAGGTCCTTCATCAGCGGGCGCGCCTTCTCCGTCAGCGCGGTGTGCTGGACGAACCGTCCCAGCTCGCGGCCCGCGTTGGAGGTGAGGTACGACTGCTCGCCGCCGAGCAGGTCGAGGTGCTCCTTCGCGAAGGTGTGCAGCGTGTCGAGGACACTCGGGTCGCCCTCGACGGCCTTGACGAAGTCCGGCATCTGGTGGCCGCGCCACAGCACCGTGTAGACGTTGTTGACGGCGCTGAGCATCCGCTGCTTGTCGTCGTACGAGTTGTCGTAGCCCTCCAGCATCCGCTTGACGATGCCGAGGTAGCGGGCGTTCTCCTCGGCGCTGTCGATGAGTGTGACCGCCTCGGACAGGGTCTCACCGTTGGCGTCGGTCACGTCCCGCGAGTGCTCCGAGCCGAAGAACGCGTCCAGGCCGCCCCGGATCGCGGACTTCAGTTCGGGCCCGTACTCGCCCACGTCCGGCTCGTGGTTCCAGTGCACGTAGTAGCCGGCGCGCAGGAACAGCACGATCTGCGGCATGCCGGTGCTGCCGTCACCGGGGTAGCCGGCGGAGCCGTCGCGCAGGGCCTCGGCGACTGTGATCATCTGCTCCTCGCGGAACGCGCCGTGCGCGTCCTGGCCGGTGAGGCCGAAGAGGGTGTTGATGCACTCTGTCGTGGCCGAGGTGATCTCCTTGACCAGCGCATCGCCGGTCTGCGCGAAGTCGCCGGGAGAGCACCCCGCCGCTGAGGGGCGCTGTGCTGCGGGGACCGCGGGGGTGTCGTAGTCCTGCCGCAGGGCGTCCTGTGAAGCGGACAGCGGGGGGCGGTCCTTGGCCTTGAGCCGCTTGCTGCGGACGTGCTCCGCCTCCGCGGCGGCGGCCGATGGCCGCGGCCCCTGCCCCTGCTCGCGGGACGCCGCATGGGCCGTGCCCTCCGGTACCGCATGGGCCGCGCTCGGCGACGCCGCCCGGGCCGTGCCGACGTCGCCGAACTGACCGGCTCCGGCACCGAGCGAGACGGTGAGGACACCGGCGCACGCGGCGCGGGTGAGACGTGCGCGTAACGAGCTTCTTCGATCGTTCCGGCTCATCTGGGTTCTCCTGTGGGGGATGTTGCTGCCAGTGGTGGGCGCCAATGATCGACTGTCGTGAACACGCCCACATGCGGACAGTACAATTTCACACATCACATGGCGCAAGACTGCTTCCGGTCACGAGTGAATTGCCTTCGCTCGCAGACGCGTTGAGCGAGCTCCGACGTACGATCAGCTACGGACAAGCCCGTACGCCAGCACGATGTCCTGCGAGGAGCAGCGCACCCATGACCGCAGAACGCCCGCTGAAGCTGCCCGCCGTGCCGGACCGGCTCAGCATCCGCGACCACGTCGCTCAGGCTCTGCGTGCCGCGCTCATCGCGGGAGAGCTGCGTCCCGGGTCCGTCTACTCCGCGCCGCAACTGGCCGCGCAGTTCGGCGTCTCGGCCACCCCTGTGCGCGAGGCGATGCTCGACCTCACCCGTGAGGGCATGGTCGAACCGGTCCGCAACAAGGGTTTCCGCGTCACCGAGTTGTCCGAGCGCGATCTCGCCGAGTACGTCGCGATCCGCGAACTGATCGAGGTGCCGACGGTGGGCCGGGTGGCACTGACCGGCGACCCGGAGAAGCTGGAGGCACTCCGCCCTGTCGCCCGCGAGATAGTCGCGGCTGCCGACGCAGGCAACCTCGTGGGCTTCCTGGAGGCCGATCGCCGCTTCCACCTCGCCCTGCTCGAACTCGCGGGAAACCGCCGCCTCGTGGAGGTCGTCGGCGAACTGCGCTGCCACTCCCGCCTGTACGGACTCGCCGGGCTCGCCGAGAGCGGCCAGCTCATCGAGTCGGCCGAAGAGCACGAGGTGCTGCTCGACCTCGTGCTGGCCGGCGACGCGGTGGGCGCCGAAGCCCGGATGCGCACCCACCTCGGCCGGTTGCGCACCCAGTGGGAGGTGGCCGAACGCGCATCGGGGTAGAACCTGTCCCCGGCAGCACAACCGGGGGTGTACTGCCGCGCTGCGCCGCGTCACCGCTCCGTGAGGGAGCGTTCGGAGGCGTACTTCCCCAGCCCCGGGCTCAGCTGCGTCCCCGTTCCGGAGGCGGTCACCGGACCACGCGACACGGGGGCGGCTGTGAACGCCGTGCCCTTCGCGGCCCCCGGCCCCCCAGGCGGCCTGCTCATCCCGGACTGCGCACGCGTTTTCTCCTTACTCTGGAAGGGGCCGCACCCGGCCGGTTCGGAGGCAATGGGATGAGGGAGAACACGGGGGCGGCATTCGGGTTCGCGGGGGCGGCGATGGCGGCTGTCTATGTGCGCGATCAGGAGGACGCCGACCGGCTGCGGATGATCGAGACACTCGGCCGGACGAGTACGCCGTACGAAGTGCGCGCGGTGCTGTCCCTCAGTGATCGCTCCCCCGTGGCCGATGCGTGCCGCACCGGCCACTCCGTGTGGCCGGCCCCGGGCCCGCCGGCCACCGCGGACGAGACGCCCGCCGTGTCGGTCGGCGCCCTGCCGCTGGGCGCGGGGGACGCCCGGCTGGGCTGCCTGATGGTCGTCGCCGACGGTCCCCACGGCTTCGACACCACGCGCCGCCGGCTGCTGGAGATGTACGCAGCGCAGGTCGTCACCCGGCTCGAGGCGGACGGCCGACCGCCCACCACGTCCGGACTCGGTCAAGCCGGGGAGCCTGCCCGGGGCGACTCGGTACTGCGCCGGATTCGCCCTGGGGCCTTCACACTCGACCTGGACACCGGCGGCATCGAGGCCGACGAGCGGCTGCTGCGGCTGTTCGGCATCGCGCCAGAGAGCTTCGACGGGCGGGTCGAGGCCCTGCTCTCACGCACCGTGCCCGACGACCTGCCCGCGCTGATGTCCTTCGTCGAACCGGACCGGCGCGCCCGGGGCGTCCGTAACCTGGAGTTCCGGGTCCGGCTGACCAGCGGCGAACTGCGCTGGCTCGCGCTGAGCTGCCGGGTGCAGATCGCCGCGGCCGGGCTGCCGGACCGGCTGCTCGGCGTCGTCACCGATGCCTCCCAGCTGCGGCCCAGGGTCCATGAGGTCTCCCGGGTCCAGCGGCTGGCCACGGCCCTCGCCGCCGCCACGACCATTCGCGATGTCGGCAGCGTCGTCGTCACCGCCCTGCTCGACGCGCTGAGGGCCGACCGGGTGGCGCTCGCCGAGCTGGAGGGTGACCGGCTGGTGATCACCACCCTTGAGCCTCCGGAGCAGAACGCCTGGCCAGGGGCGTGGTGGTCGGCCTGGCGCGCGGAGTGGCCCGGCACACCGTCCAGCTCCCTCCCGAGGCTGGAGGCCGCCTTGCGTGCGGGGACCGTACGCCTGTGGCCGTCGGATACGGCCCTCCAGCCCGATCTGGCGGGCCTGGGTCCCGGCGGGCTGGCTCTGCTGCCGCTGCCGGCCGAGGACCGGGTGGTCGGCGTGTGCGTGGCCGGCTGGGACGAGCCGCACGACTTCGGCCCGGAGGAGCGTTCGCTGCTGACCGCCACCGCGTCCCTGGCGGGGCAGGCCCTGGTGCGGGCCCGTGCGGTCGACGCGGAGCACGAGCTCGCCACGATGCTCCAGCGCAGCCTGCTGCCGCGCAGGCTGCCCGCCCTGCCCGGCGGGGTCGCCGTCGCCCGGTATCTGCCCGCCACAGCGGGGCTGGAGGTGGGCGGCGACTGGTACGACGTGATCCCGCTGACCGACGGCCAGGTCGCCTTCGTCATCGGGGACGTACAGGGCCACAGCGCTGCCGCCGCGACCATCATGGGCCAGATGCGCACGGCGATCAGGGCCTACGCGGTCGAGGGCCACGCCCCCGATGTGGTCGTCTCGCACGCCAACCGGCTGCTGGTGGACATGGAGACCGATCTGTTCGCCACCGTCTGCTATGTGGCACTGGACATGGAGGAGGGAAACGCCTGGTTCGTGCGGGCCGGGCACCTGCCGCCGGTGGTGCGCGACCCGGAGGGCAGGACCGTGGAGCTGCAGGCCGAGGTGGGGCCGCCGCTGGGCGTAGTCGCGGAGGCGGAGTTCACGATGGCGGCCGCCGCGTTCGCGCCCGGCTCCGTCCTGGCTCTGACGACGGACGGCCTGGTGGAGTCCTCGCACCTGGACGTGGAGGAGGGGATGCGCCGCGTCGGCGACTCGCTGGCAGCCGCGGACCCCGCCGACCCCGACCGGATGGCGGATGCTCTGCTCGGGAGCGCCGCACGCCGCGACGACGACGTGGCGCTGCTCCTGTTGCGCTACGACGGGATGGCGGTCCGGCCCCGCCGGGCCGGCTGGGCGGTGTGGCGGCTGCCCGACGCGGCAGTACACGCACGCCGCTTCACCACGCGCACCCTGCGCAAGTGGGAGGTGACGGAGGAGTCCGACACGGTCCTCCTGGTGGTCTCCGAGCTGGTGACCAACGCGCTGGTGCACACCCGGGGCGAGGTCCGGCTGGATCTCACGCTGATCGGCGACCGGCTGCGCATCGCGGTCAACGACTCCTCGCCCCGCACGCCCGTCAAAGCGGCCAGCATGGACTGGGAGGCCACCGGGGGCCGGGGCATTCTCCTCGTCGATGCGCTGTCCGAATCGTGGGGATCGGTGCCGCTCAGCGGTGGCAAGCAGGTGTGGAGCGAGATTGCGCTGCCGTCGGGGGAATCCGGCCTGCTCGCGCCGGAGGACGAGGCCACCCAGGGGAACGGGGCCGACCACGGAGATGCCGCAGCCGCGAAATAACAAATAAAGCCGCGAAGTGCGGAATAATAGGACATTATGGCGTCTCTGAACTGACAGACGGGCCGGGCGGGCCAAGGAGGTGCCGTGCATGAAGCCTCACCGGGCGCGTACCGGGGCCGTGCCGGCCGCCATGGTGCTCGCGCTCATCCTTGCCGCCTGCGGGCAGGCCAAGCTGTCCGGCAGTCATCTGGACAGGAACAACGCCACCCCGCGCAAGAATCAGGCAGTCACCATCGGACTGCTCCTCCCGTCCAGCCAGGCCACCCGCTGGCAGCAGTTCGACCGGCCGCTGATCCAGCGCAGGGTCCACAAACTGTGCCGCGACTGCAAGGTGCGGTATGTGGCAGGCGGAGCGGATGCGGCCGCCCAGCAGCAACAGGCCCAGTCGCTGCTCTCCAGCGGTATCGATGTGCTGATCATCGGCTCCGTCGACTCCAGGGCCGCCCGTCCCGCGGTCCGGCAGGCGACAGCGGCACAGGTGCCGGTCATCGCGTACGACCAGCTGGCCGAGGGACCGATCTCCGGGTATGTCTCGTTCAGCGGCAGGGAGGTCGGCAGGCTGCAGGGCAGGGCGCTGCTGAAGGCGCTGGGTCCCGGGGCGTCCCGGCGCAGCATCGTCATGCTGAACGGGTCACCGAACGACCCGAACTCCTCGGACTTCAAGGACGGGTCTCTGTCCGTGCTCAGGGGCCGGGTGAAGATCGCCAAGGAGTACGACGTGCTCAACTGGAGCCCGGCGGGTGCGTACACCGACATGGCCGCCGCCATCTCAGCCCTCGGGCCCGGTCGCGTCGACGGCGTCTACGCCGCCAACGACGGCCTCGCCTTCGGGGCCATCGCCGCTTTGAAGGCGGCCAACGTCGGCCCGCTGCCCCCGGTCACCGGCCAGGACGCGGACCTGGACGCCGTACGGCGCATCATCACCGGCGAGCAGTACGAGACCGTCTACAAACCCTTCAGCCGTGAGGCCCGTGCCGCCGCCGACATGGCCGTCGCCCTGGGGCGGGGCAGGAGCATCGCCGATATCGCCACCGGGACGGTCAGCAACAGCTCTCTCCAGGACATCCCCTCCGTGGTGCTCAAGCCCCGCTCGCTGACCGTCGCCGACATCGGCATCGTGATCAAGGACGGCATGTACACCACCGATCAGATCTGCACCCACCCATTCCGCTCCGCCTGCGCGAAGGCCGGCCTCCTCGGATAGGCCTCCGCCGGAGGGCAGCCACGCAAGGCAAGGTTCGAGGCAAGGGAAAGCTCACGTGTCGACCACCCCCGTCCTGGCGCTACGCGGCATCTGCAAGCACTTCGGTGCCGTGCAGGCGCTGATCGACGTCGACTTGGAGATCCACGCCGGTGAGGTCGTCGCCCTGGTGGGTGACAACGGCGCAGGCAAGTCCTCACTCGTCAAGGTCATCACCGGTGTCGGGCCGGCCGACGAGGGCGTGATCGAATGGCAGGGCCGTACCGTCCGCATCCTCCAGCCGCGTGACGCCCGCGAGCTGGGTATCGCCGCCGCGTACCAGGACCTGGCGCTGTGCGAGAACCTCGATGTGATCGGCAATCTGTTCCTCGGACGGGAGGTCCGCCGGCTGGGGGTGCTGAACGAGGTGGCGATGGAGCAGCGGACCAGGGAACTGCTGAACACCTTCTCCCTCCACATCCCCGACCTGCGCGTCCCGGTCGCCTCGCTGTCCAGCGGGCAGCGGCAGGGGATCGCGATCTGCCGCTGCCTTCTCGGCGAACCCGAGCTGATCCTGCTGGACGAGCCCACCGCCTCGCTGGGCGTCCAGCAGTCCGTACAGGTCCTCGACTACATCGAGCAACTGCGGGAGCGGGGACTCGGCGTGATGCTCATCAGCCACAACCTCGGTGACGTCAAGGCCGTCGCGGACCGCGCGGTGGTGCTGCGGCTGGGACGCAACAACGGTTTCTTCGATGTCACCACCACCTCTCAGGAGCAGATCGTCTCCTCCATCACCGGTGCCACGGACAACGCGGTGACCCGTCGTGCGACACCGGAGTGGGAGCTGTGACGCCCCCGGAACCGCCCTCGGCCGGCCCATCGTCCGGAGCCACCGGTTCACCCGGCCGGGAGGCCGGGCAGTGGCGCAAGGACCTCGTGGAGGTCGCGCGGCGACGGCTGCGCGGCGGGGAGCTCGGCTCGGCCTCCGTCATCGTCGCCCTGGCCGTGATCTGGGCCGTCTTCGAGAGCCTGGACACCAGCTTCCTCAGCCCGCGCAATCTCTCCAATCTCAGCGTCGACATCGTCGGCACCGGTCTGATCGCTGTCGGCGTCGTGTTCGTGCTGCTGCTGGGCGAGATCGACCTCTCGGTCGCATCGGTCAGCGCCCTGGCCGCGGCCGTGTTCGCGGCGGGCAATGTGCGCTACGGCATCCCCGAAGTACCGGCCGTTCTCCTCGCACTGGCAGTGGGCGCGGCGGTCGGCGCCATCCAGGGCTTCATCGTCGCCAAGGTGGGCGTACCGTCGTTCGTCGTCACGCTCGCCGGGCTGCTGGGCTGGAACGGTCTGACGCTGTACGTCTTCGGCGGGCAGGGCTCCATCATCCTGGACGACAACGGACTGGTCGTCACACTCACCCACTACTACTTCCACGACGTCGCCGTCGCCTACGGCCTGGCGGCGTTCGGTACGGCCGCCTACTTTCTGCTTTCCTACCGCAACGCGCGGCGCCGCAGAGCCGTCGGCGCGCTGCCGACCCGTGGCATGCACGAGATCGCCTTGCGCACCCTCGCGCTCGCCGCTGTCTCCTTCGCCGCCGCCTGGACGCTCAACCAGTTCCTGGGGCTGCCCCTCGCGCTGCTGATCTTCCTTGGATTCCTCGTCTGCCTCGACGTGCTGCTGCGCCGGACGACCTACGGGCGCCGGATCTTCGCCCTCGGCGGCAGCGTCGAGCCGGCCCGGCGCGCCGGCATCGCCGTGGTGTCGGTACGTGTGTCGGTCTTCATGATCTCCAGCACGATGGCCGCGATCGGCGGCCTGTTCCTGGCCTCCCGGATCACCTCCGCCAGTGAGACGGCAAGCTCCGGCAATCTGCTGATGCAGGCCATCGCCGCAGCCGTCATCGGCGGTACCAGCCTCTTCGGCGGCCGGGGCCGCACCTGGTCGGCGCTCCTGGGCATCCTGGTGATCCAGTCGATCGCCTCGGGCATGGCGCTGCTGGGTATCCCGGTGGCCGTCCAGCTCATGATCACCGGCGTGGTGCTGCTCGCCGCGGTCATCATCGACACTCTCGCGCGCCGCACGATGCACGCACACGGCTGGGCCTGAGCGCGCGTGGGCTTCGCAGCTCGTGCTCGACGGCCGACTGCACCGGCGACGGCCGACTCCCCCGGACGGCCCAGTCGCCGACGCGGAAGATGTCACTCCGCAGGGGCGTCCCCCGGCTTCAGCACCTGGCGGATCGCGGTGCCCGCCGCCAGGGACTCCAGGGCCTGGTTGACCTCGGAAGTGGTCAGGCCGAGGGTTCCGGTGTGCAGTTCCTCCACCGGCAGCAATCCGGCCCGCCACAGGCTGAGGAAGCGCGGTATGTCGCGGCTGGGGACGGCGTCGCCCATGTAGGAGCCGAGGAGGGACTTGCCCTCGCCCGCGAAGGCGAGGGCCGGAACCGCCTCCAGCTTCCGGTCCGGCGCGGGCAGCCCCACCGAGACGACTTTGCCGCCCCGGACCACCGCGGCCAGGCATGCCGCCGTCACACCGGGGCTGCCGACCGCCTCGACGGCGACCTCCGCGCCACCGCCCGTCCAGTCGGCCACCGCCGCGGCGGCCTCCTGCGGCGGGCACGCGTGGGTGGCGCCGAGTCGCAGCGCCAGCTCCCGCTTGGCCGGCACGGGGTCCACGGCGACGATGGGCGAGGCGCCGGCTGCTCGCGCGCCCAGCACGGCCGAGAGACCGACCCCACCGAGGCCGAAGACCACCGCGGACTGTCCGGCTCGCAGCTCCGCGGTGTTGAGTACGGCTCCCGCACCCGTCAGCACCGCACAGCCGAACAGCGCGGCGGTCGAGAACGGCACATCGGCAGGGATCGGCGCCAGTGACTCCTGCGCCACCACCGCATGCCGCGCGAACGCGGAGACGCCGAGCTGGTGGTGGACCGTACCGCCCATGGCGTCCCGCAGCAGTGAGGGACCGTGCAGCAGTCCCCCCGAGCCGTTCGCGGCGGCTGCGGGGGCGCACAGTGCCGGCCGGCCCTCGGCGCAGCGGGCGCACCCTCCGCAGCTGGGCACGAACACCATCGCGACGTGTTCGCCCGGCGCGACCCGGCGCACCCCGGGGCCGGTCTCCTCGACGACGCCGACCGCCTCGTGGCCCAGAGCCATCGGCAGCGGGCGCACCCGGTCTCCGTTGACGACGGACAGATCCGAGTGGCAGAGGCCGGCTGCGGCGATCCTCACCAGCACCTCGCCCTCCCGCGGCGGGTGCAGCTCCAGCTCCTCGACCTGCACCGGGTGCGTCGTCCCGTACGGGCGGGCCGTGCTGGTGCCGCGCAGAACGACAGCCGTGGTCTTCATACGGCGCCCTCCGCACAGGGCGCGAGACGTACCACGTCGCGGGATTCCAGCAGCGGTACGACCCTCTCCAGCAGCAGGCTCCGGAAGTGCCCGGTGGCACAGTGCGCGGGGAAACCGGCCTCGGTGTCGTACTCCTCGTACAGGACCACCGTGCGCGGGTCCTCGGTGCCCTGGTGCACCCGGTACTGCCGGTTGCCGGGCTCGCGGCGGGAGGCGGTTGCCATTTCGCCCAGCAGCGCGAGGACCTCGTCCTCCTTGCCGGGCCTGGTGCGGTACCGGGCTATGACGACAAAACTGTGGTGACTGACGAAACTGTCGTGGCTCATGAGGTATCAGCTCTCGGTAGGCGGCGGCAGGGCGTCCCGGGTCAGGTGCCACAGCCGGGGGTCGGAGGTGGCAGCGGCTACGGCACCCATCCGCAGGGCGGCCGTGATGTCCTCGGGTGTCTGCACGAACCCGGCTGCCACATGCGGGGACATCGCCCGCAGCGAGGCGGGCTCCATACGGGCGACGATCGGCGCGGGCATGATCTCCACCAGATCGGGCAGCCCGCGGGCCACGGCGTCCAGGCTTCGGGCGAGGTTGGAGCGGTCGGTGACGAACACCTTCTGCATCGTCAGCAGTCCCAGCGGGCGTCCTCTCTCGATGAGGGAGAGGCGGGTGCTGACCACCCCCGCGGCGCCCATGTGCTTCAGGAACTCCAGTGCGCCGCGGTCCTGGGCCAGTCCCGGGGAGGAGTCGACGTTGACGAAGACGGTGTTGCCGGCCCGGCCCAACGCGGGGACGACCTGGGGCAGTTTGCCCACCGGGACCGAGGCGAGGATGCACACGGAGGTGGGGGCGGTCAGGAAGTCCTTGAGATTCTGGGCGCCGACCACAGAGGCGACGATCGGTACTTTCGCGAACGCGGTGGACAGTCTGCGGTCGAGCGCCGTGGCGCTGGGCCGGGGGTGATCGGTCATGACCTGCCTAGGCTTTCGTCAGCTCAGCGGGGAGATCCCGAAGCGGCTGGGGAGGCCCAGCTTGCCAGGGTTGAGAATGCCGGCGGGGTCCAGCGCCTGCTTCACCGCCGTGAAGGTGGCGAAGCCGTCGCCGAGCGCCTCGGGCAGGTACGGGCCGCGCAGCAGTCCGCAGCCGTGGTGATGGCTGAGCGTGGCACCGTACCGCAGCAGCACGGCGTTGGCCGCGTCCCACACCGACCGGTACCAGCTGCCGCGTTCGGCCGGGTCGACATCGCCGCGCAGCGAGAAGTAGACGCAGGCACCGTCGGTGTAGGCATGCGACTGGTGCGCGGAGGCGGCGAGCGTGCCGGGCACCGATTCGATGGCTGTCACCACCTCGTCGTAGAGACCGGGGAGGTCTCGCCAACGCGCTGCCATCTCCAGGGTGTCGGCGACGAAGCCGGGGGATGCCTTGAAGCCGTCGGAGGACTTGCCGACCAGCATCCGCTCGTCCAGCCACCGGGCGAAGACGCCCTCGCTGTCCAGTTCGGGCCCGTACTCCGCGCACACCTCGCGGCTGACCGCCAGGGCGGCGTCGACCAGCGCCGGATCGCCCTCGTCGGCGATCAGCAGGAGGTTGGTGTCCGGATGGCCGAAGTGCACACCGCTCTCCAGCCGGTCGTAGAGCCGCAGCACGGCCGGGGTGGCGCCGCGTTGCAGGATGCGGCGGCACGCCTCCAGGCCTTGCGCGAACGTCCCGAAGCCGAAGGCGAGCGCCTTGGCGTGGTCGGGCAGCGGATGCACCCGCAGCCGCACCGCGACGATGATGCCCAGGGTCCCCTCCGAGCCGACGAACAACTGGCGCAGGTCCGGGCCGGTGGCGGCGCGCGGGTGGTCGCCATAGGTGGCGCGGGAACCGTCGGCGTGCACGACGTCCACCCCGACGACCATGTCCTCGATCTTCCCGTAGCGGGTGGACAGCTGCCCGGCACCCCGGCAGGCGACCCAGCCGCCCACCGTCGAGAGGGCGAAGGCTGAGGGCCAGTGCCCCGTCGTCACCCCGTGGGTCTCCTGCAACTCCTTCTCGAACAGGTCGCCGAACATGCCCGCTTCGACGTCCACCACCATGGACTCCGCGTCGAAGGACCGGATCCGGTCGAGCCCGCACAGATCGAGCACGACTCCCCCGAAGACCGGCAGCGCGGCGCCGGTGACGTTGCTGCGCCCGGCCGATGCGGTCACCGGCACTTCCGCCTCATGGCAGATCCGCAGCACCGCGGCGACCTGTTCCGCGTCGGCGACCTCCACGACCACGGCGTCCGGCGTGGCCGGCCGGCCCTCCGTCTCCCCGATCATGGAACCGGCCCACCAGTCCCTGGTACGCGCCACGACCTCCTCCCGCTCGGTGTGCACCGCCCGCGCGGCGCGGCGCAGCGCGTCCAGGACCGGGCCGGGGACCTCGACCGGATCCCGTTGCAGCGCAGCCGCCCCGTCGCCGACCGGGGTGCGCTGCGCCCAGGCCGAAGGGCTGGGCGCGCCCACGGTGTAGCGGCCCCGGTTGAAGGGGTGGGTGACGGTCTGGCGGCTGATCATGCGGCTGCTCCTTCGTGGTTGTGGTCACCGGCGCTCCCGGCGACCGCGGAGGCTCCATGGCCCGGGTCACCGAACAGGACGGCTTTCTCATGGCGTACGGCTGTGAGGTACTCGGCCACCTGGCCCTCCACCTGCTGCGGGGTCAGGCCGAGTTCGCGGCCGAGCAGGGCTCCGACCTCGGGCGCCGCCTCCATCGAGGCATCGCGGGCGAACAGCCGGGCCCGCAGCCGCCGGGAGAGCACGTCGTCCACGGAGCGCGCCAGCTCGGCGCGGGCCGCGTAGACGACTTCGGCACGGGTGTAGGGCAGTCCGGCCACCACCGGTTCGGACAGCGAGGGGTCCTCGGCGATCAGATCGTGCACGAAGCGCGCTTCGGTGCCGTAGCGCTCGCCCAGGTGGGCCGCCAGTCCACCGGAGGCGGCCACCGCCTCCGCGTCGTATCCGGCGCCGCCCAGCAGCGGCAGCCGCGCGGTACGGCTCCGGGGAGTCTTGCCCCGGCCGGGCAGGGCGGCCCGGCCCAGCACTCCGAGCACCTTGTCGATGACCAGTTCGCCCATGTGCCGGCTGGTGGTCAGCTTGCCGCCGGTCACGGTGACCATGCCGGTGGGCCCCACGGTGATGTGGTGGTCACGGCTCATATTGAGGGTCGAGCCCTCCTTGCCGCCCACCAGAGGGCGCAGCCCGCCGATGGAGCCCAGCACGTCATCGGGGGTCAGCTCCGCGTCGAACGCGGTACGGGCGCCATCGAGCAGGAACTCCATCTCCTCCCGGGTGCAGTGCACATCGTCCGGCGACCCCTGGTAGTCGGTGTCCGTGGTGCCCAGCACCACCGTGTCGCCCCAGCGGGTGCAGGTGGCCCGGCGGGCCCGGCCCGGTACCGGCACGGTGACCGTGCAGCCGATGCGCAGCTTGTGCCAGGGCACGACGATGTGCACGCCCTTGGCCGGACGGACCTGTCCGGTGTGGTGCGGGTCGGCCATGGCATCGAGCCGGTCGCTCCATACGCCGGTCGCGTTGACGACGGCGTGGGCACGGATGTCGATCTCCTCTCCGTCGATCGTCGCCTTCGCCCCGCAGGCCCGGCCGCCGCTGGTCAGCAGCGCGTCGACGCGGGCGCCGTTCAGCACGGTGGCACCTAGGGCCGCCGCCGTGCGGGCCACGGTGAGGGTGAGCCGGGCGTCGTCGGCGCGGCTGTCGAAATACAGCAGTCCGCCCCTGAGGCTGTCCGCGCGCAGCGTCGGCGCGTGCGCCAGCACTTCGTCGACCGTCAGCCGCTGGTGCAGCTTGCCGATGCGCCAGCCGCCGACCAGGTCGTACGTCCACAGCAGCCCCTCGAATCCCTTGGCGAGCCGCGCGTCGAAGACGCCCTCCCGCTCCAGCACCGGGAAGAGGAACGGCAGCCGGTGCACCAGGTGCGGGGCGTTGCGGCGGAAACGGTGCCGTTCCAGCAGTGAATGGCGGACGAGGTCGATGTTGCCCTGCTCGATGTAGCGCAGGCCCCCGTGCACCATCTTCGACGACTTCGAGGAGGTGCCGGAGGCGAAGTCGTCCCGTTCCACCAGGGCGGTACGCAGTCCGCGGGAGGCCGCGTCCAGCGCGGTGTAGACCCCCGTGATGCCACCGCCGACGACGAGTACGTCGAACTGTTCGTCCGCCAGCTGCCGGGTGAGCCGCTCCCGGTCGAGCAGCAGCGCCGAGTGGCGTGTCGCCCGTGCCGAGCGGCCCGGCCTGCGGGCAGGCATGGTGATCACAATCAACTCCTGGTAGTGCGTTACGGCAGCAGGTCGGCCGCCGCAGGTCGTGCGGTTGCTTCAGATGGGTGGGCACATGCGGGTGCGCACAGCGGGTTCGCTCCGCGGAAGGAGGCGGGCGTTCGGGGTCGTTGGGTCGCGGGCGTCGCGGCACCGTACGGATCAGCGGTGCAGTGCGTGTGCGCGGAACGTGCCGGGCTTCCGGTTGTCAGCCGGGCAGGGCGTCGTCCAGCTGCGCGGCGGACAGGGCACGCCATTCGGAGCGCCACTCCTCCCGCACCGCCGGATCGGTTTCGGGCGCGAAGATGCGGCCGGCCGGCTGCGCGTCCACGACCTCCCCCAGCGACGACCACAGCCCGGCACCGACACCGGCCAGGTAGGCACTGCCCCGCAGGCTCGCCGTGGCCGAGTCAGCGACCCGCTCCAGCTCCATCCCGACCAAGTCGGCCTGTATGTGCAGCAGTTGGTCGCTGGCCGAGACCCCGCCGCCGACGCGGAGCCGGCGCAGCGGCGCGCCCATGGTGGCCGCCACCCCGTCGACCAGGTCGCACACCGAGTGCGCGATGCCCTCCAGTACGGCGCGGGCGATGTCGGCTCTGGTGGTCGCCAGGCTCAGCCCGGTGAGCGCCCCCGTCGCGGCGGGCCGCCACACCGGCACCCGTACCCCGGCGAGCGCCGGGAAGAAGCGCGGGCCGCCGGGCAGGTGCGCGGTGGTGGCGGCCAGCTCGCCGATCTGCTGCGGTGTGTCGAACAGGTGCAGGTCTTCGCAGAGCCAGCGCAGTGCCGAGCCGGTCGTGGCCGCGTACGCCTCCAGGCTGAAGAGGGTGCGGTCGCCCTGCCGCCAGCCCGGCTGGGCCAGCACCCCGGCGATGCCCGGCCGGGGCAGGGCCGGCTGGTCACCGGTCGACACGTCCACGAAGGCGCCGGTGCCGAGGACGCACATCCCCAGTCCCGTCGCCAGCCCGCCCAGCGCCAGCAGCGCGGCGTGCTGGTCCCCCATGGAGGCTGCGATGGGCACCGCGATGCCGAGCGTGCCGGGGTCGGTGTGCCCCAGTTCGGCGTCGTCGGCGCACAACTGCGGCAGCAGATCGAGGGGGAAGCCCTGGTGGGCGATCCACTCGGTGTCCCATGCGTGTTCCCGCAGCAGATAGCCGCCGGTCGAGCCTGCGTTGGAGGCGGTGGTCGCATGGCCGGCGCCGCCGGTGAGCTGCCAGATCAGCCAGGTGTCGACGGTACCGAACAGCAGCCGCCCCTCCCGGTACGCGGCGGCCACCTCCGGCTGCTCGGCCAGTTGGCGGGCGGCCCACAGGAAGGGTGCCCGGGATCCCACGGGCCGTCCGGTGCGCGCCAGCAGGATCTCGTCCCATTCGGCCTCGTACGCCAGCAGGTCCCGGGCATAGCGCCGGTCCTGCCACACCACGGCCTGCCGCAGCGGCAGTCCGGTGATCCGGTCCCAGAGGATCGCGGTGGCGCGTTGCGTGGTCAGTGCGACGGCCCGCACCTCGATGCCGCTGTCGGCGGCAGCCGCGAGAACGTGGCGGCAGACCTCCAGCGTGGCCGTCCAGATCTCCATCGGGTCCTGCTCGACACAGAGCGGGTCGGGATGGCTGACTTCGATCGGCCGGTAGCGGACGTGCTCGACGGTGCCGTCGTCCAGAACGATGCCGGCCCGGGTGCCGGTGGTGCCCTCGTCGATGGCCAGCACCCCGGCGCGTGCGGTGGATCGGGGAGCGGAGGCGGTCACGGCTGCGCCTCCCCCGCGCGGACGGCCGGGTTCCGCTGTGGTGGGACCTCGGCCGCTTCGGGCAGCGGCTGTACCCGCTCGTCCGGGGATGCGGTGGCCTGGATCGGGTCCCACTTGACGGTGAGGCACGTCAGCATGCCGAGCAGCGGGACGACGGACAGCACCAGGAAGGTGCTGCCGAGCCCCAGCGCCTCCTTGATCTGCGGAAAGACATACAGGCCGACGACTGAGCCGACGCTGCCGATCATCCCTGTGACGCCCGTGCCGAGAGCGCGTACATCGCTGGTGTACGACAGGGCGGCGATGGATTTCCCGTTGGCGCCCGGGCCTGCCGAGTGACACAGGATGAACAGCACCGGCAGACAGAACGCCACCACCAGCGGCGCCTTGCCGAAGGTCAGCCCCATCAGCACCAGCGCGCCGAACACTCCGCAGAAGCCCCACGCCGAGCTCATCCGCAGGCCCAGCTTGCGGCCGAGAAGAGCGGAGGCGAGCCCGCCGGCGATACCGACCGCGTTGAAGACCATCGAGCCGACCGTCGCCTTCTCGAAGCTCTCCCCGAAGATCGTCAGGCTGATCACGGGCAGATACCAGCCCACCGCGAAGTACTGCAGGGCCTGCGCCAGGGAGATCACCGACGACAGCACGGTCCGCGGCAGATAGGCCCCGCGGAACAGCACCCCGGCATCCCGGAACCCCACAGGGCGCGGTTCGGAAGCCGCCTGCTTGTCCTGTGCGGGACGCGCCGTGCCGGCCGCGGGCTCAGCCACGGCGTCCAGTGCGTACATGCGGCGCAGATTCCGCACCGCCTCCTCCAGCCGGCCCTTGCTCGCCAGCCATGCGGGGCTCTCCACCAGGAATGCCCACTGGAGCACCAGCAGTACGGCGGCTATCACCCCGGCCGAGCCCAGCGACCAGCGCCAGATGTCCTGGCCGACGTCCAGGTGGTAGAAGCCGAGCGCCAGCGCGAGATTGCTGGTGGTCGCGACGTACCAGACGGCCTGCCACAGGTTGAGGCGTCCGCTGCTCGCCTTGGGCGTGTACTCCGCGAGCAGTGCCATCGCCACGGCGAAGTCCACCCCGTAGGCGACGCCGACCAGGACGCGGCCCAGCCAGACCGTGGTGAAGTCGCCGGAGAAGGCGGCGAGGAGTGCGCCGGCCACCGCGAACACCTTCGCGGCCAGCAGCGGCGGCACCCGGCCGATCCGGGAGGCCGCCCAGCCCCCGACCGGGTTGAAGAGGATCGCCAGGAACGGTGCCGTCGCCGTCAGCACCGAGATCTGGGTGCTGGTGAGGTGCATCTGGTCGGTCATGGGGCCGAGGCCCGCGCTCAGTGCCGCATTGGCGTAC
Organism: Streptomyces oryzae; assembly: GCF_017676365.1. Taxonomy (GTDB): domain Bacteria; phylum Actinomycetota; class Actinomycetes; order Streptomycetales; family Streptomycetaceae; genus Streptomyces; species Streptomyces oryzae. Next base: position 25,937 of record NZ_JADKMA010000020.1, on the reverse strand, counting down.
GCGTCGAGGAAGAGCCCGCCGAAGGCGAGATACCACGACAGCCGCGCCCGCCCGCTGACGGTTTTCAGCCCGTCGACGAGCGCGACGACGTCGGCGACGCCTCTGACGCCGACTGCCCCTGGTCTGCTGCCTGAGACGCTCGGTGGTTGTGCCATCATCCCGCCTTTTCAGGAGGACCTGTCCGATGGCACAACGCGAGGAATGCAGACACAGCGGAGCCACCGACAGGTGGTCTGTGTCTGTGCCTGCCAAAAAACTACGGGTGAACCGTAGGGAAGTCCGTCAAGGACTGGTCGTACAGCGAGAAGTTAAAAGCGCAAGACCAGTTTTCGTCAAGAGTCGCGGGAAGATTTCTCCGGCCTGCGGATGAGGCAAGTCCGGGTATTGACGCACTCCGTCGCCGGTGCCATGGTTACCGGCACATAGACATCAGATGTCTGACGTCAGATCTCAGCGGTTCCCCGTAACGTCACCGCACCCGACCCGCACGGTGGTAGCTGAACCACCGCCCCGCTCCCCGCCGGAGGCCCCACGATGTCGCTCTCGGACGAGCTCGCCGATCAGCTGCTCAGCGAGATCATCGACAGCACCTACCCGCCGGACTCCGCCCTCCCGCCGGAGGCCGAGCTGGCCGAACAGTCCGGCGTGAGCCGGCTCACCGTTCGTGAGGCGGTCAAGCATCTGCGCGCACAGAACGTGGTGCGGGTGGTCCGCGGCCGCGGTACGTATGTGAACCCCCCGGAGCGCTGGACGGCCCTGGAGCCGGTCGTCCGTGCCGCGTCCCACTCCCCCCACACCTCGCTGTCCGAGCGCCTGATCGAGGCCCGGCGCCTCATCGAGAACGGCGCGACGGAGCTGGCCGCTGTGCGTCGCGAAGACACTCATCTCGCCGAGCTGCGCGAGCACCTCGACACGATGCGGGAGGCCGCCGACGAGGCCGACACGGAGAAGTTCGTGCAGGCCGACATCGACTTCCACGCCACGGTGATGCGGGCGACGGGCAATCTCTTCGTCCCGCTCCTCTTCGAACCCTTCGGCGCTCTCCTGGCCAAGGGCCGCCGCGAAACCTCGGCGATCCCGCAGATTCGCGTCAACGCCATAGCGCACCATGAGGCCGTCCTTCTGGCGCTGGAGACCGGCGACCCGGACAAGGCCCGCGCAGCGATGAACGACCACATGAACCAGACGGCGATCGACTACCGCACCCATGTCCTGAAGTCCGCCGACTGACGCCCGGCCGGGAGTTCGCACACCACCTCGTCGCCAGACAGCCGAGCCTGCCGCACATCCCGCTCTCGCCGCCCCGACGCACCCCGTCCCCAGGAACCGCCATATCCCTACCCCGCCATGCCCTGCCGGAACGAGAAGTCCTCTCCGGTATCCCGCCCGCCAGGACGGTCACACCCGCACAGGTGACCGCCCGGCTCGCCGGGGCACCCCGCCTCGTGGTTCTCGACGACGACCCCACCGGCACCCAGACCGTCAAGGACGTCCCGGTTCTGACCACCTGGACAGTGGACGATCTGCGCTGGGCCCTCCGCCAGGACACCCCCGCCTTCTTCGTTCTCACCAACACCCGCAGCCTCTCCCCCCAAGACGCCGCCGACCGCAACCGCGAGATCGCCCGCGCCCTGCACCTGGCCGCGGAGGCGGAGAACGTCGCCTACGTCATCGCCTCCCGCGGCGACTCCACCCTCCGCGGCCACTTCCCCCTGGAAACCGATGTGCTCGCCGAGGAGCTGACGTCCGTCGGTGCCGCCCCCGACGGAGTCGTCCTCGTCCCCGCCTACATCGAGGCCGGCCGGCTCACCGTCGGCTCGACCCACTGGATGCGCACTCCGGACGGGCTCCTCCCGGTCGGCGAGAGCGAGTTCGCCAAGGACGCCACCTTCGGATACGCCTCCTCCGCCCTCCCCGACTGGGCGGCGGAGAAGACAAAGGGGCGCATCCCTGCTGACGAGGTCGTCCGCATCACCCTCACCGACCTGCGCACCGGCGGCCCCTCCCACGTGGCCGGCCTGCTGCGCGGCCTCCACGGCGGCGCCATCGCGGTCGTGGACGCGGTGTGCGACGACGACCTCCGGGTCCTCGCCCTCGCCGCGGCCGAAGCGGAGGAAGCAGGCAGCCACCTCCTCTACCGGGTCGGCCCCTCCTTCGTCCGCGCCCGGGCAGGCCAGCCCGCCCATCCGCCGCTCACCGCCCGCGAACTGTCCCCGCTGCGCGCACCCGCTCCGCACGGCCTGATCGTCGTCGGCTCCCATGTCTCCCTGACCACCCGCCAGCTGAACCGCCTGCGGGAGCGGGCGGGAGACATTGCCGAGTACGAACTCGACGTGGCCGGTCTCCTCGACCCGGCCGGCCGGGAGACGCACATCCGCGAGACGGCCGATGCCGCGGCCGCGGCGCTGAGCACCGCGGACACCGTGATCCGTACCACCCGCGCCGTGGTCACGGCCGCCGATCCGGAGGAGAGCCTCGCGATCTCGCGCAGCGTCTCCGCTGCCCTGGTCGAGACGGTCCGCCGCATCACTGCCGCCCGCCGCCCCGCCTTCGTCATCGCCAAGGGCGGCATCACCTCCAGCGACACCGCGACCCATGGCCTGGAGATCCGCCGCGCCTGGGCCCGCGGCACCCTGCTGCCCGGCATCGTCTCGCTGTGGCAGCCCGTCGACGGCCCGGCCGCCGGCATCCCCTACATCGTGTTCGCCGGGAACGTCGGCGGCGACGACGCCCTAGCCGACGCCCTCGACCTGCTGAGGAGCGCTGTCTGATGCTGACAGGACCCGACGGCCTCAAGGCCCTGACCACGGCGTACGAGGACGGGCGCGCCCTCCCCGGCTTCGTCGCGTACAACCTGGAGACGGTGCAGGGCATCGTCGCCGCTGCGGAATCCCAGCCGGACCTCCCCGTCCTCATCCAGGCCGGATCCAGCCCCTTCAAGCACGCGGGACGCGACCCCCTGATGCGTCTGGCTCTCGACGCCGCAGCCGCGTCCCCCGCCCGGCTCGGCGTCCATCTCGACCACAGCCGCGACCTCGACGAAGTCACCTGCTGCCTCGAGGCCGGCTACACCTCCGTCATGATCGACGGATCCCACCTCCCCTTCGCCGAGAACATCGCTCTGACCCGCGAGGCGGTACGCCGCGCCCGTGACCACGGGGCCTGGGTCGAGGCCGAGTTGGGTGCTCTATCGGGAGACGAAGACGTGTCGACGGACGCGGACGCGGCCTCGGCGGCGATGACGGACCCGGCGCAGGCGGCGGAGTTCGTCGCCGAGACAGGCGTGGACGCGCTCGCCGTCGCGGTCGGCAACGTCCATGGCTTCACCCGGCACCCGGTCCGTCTCGATCTGGACCGCCTCGCGGCGATCCACACCGCCGTCGCCGTACCCCTCGTGCTCCACGGCGCGAGCGGTCTCCCCGAGCAGGAGCTGCACGGCGCCCTCGCCCGCGGGGTCGCCAAGGTCAATGTGAACGCCGAACTCCGCCGCGCCTGCCTGGAGGCGATGAGCACCCAACTCCCCACCGCACTTCCCGGTTCCGACGTGGTCAGTGTCTGGTCAGCGGGCCGGGACGCAGTGACACGGGCAGCAGCCCGCGTCATCAGCCAATTGTCACCGGCCGGCCGAAGCTCCTCGGCTGAACCGGCCGGCTGACACCCGCTGAAACAGCCCACGCCGACCTCCCCACCGGCGTGCACAACGCAAGGCAATCCGCACCCCCGTCCCCGAAGGGCACGTCCCCATGCATCCCGCTCCCCCTCCCCGCACAGCCGTCATCGGCCTGGGCGCCATGGGCCTCCCGATGGCCCGTCGCCTGGCCACCCGTCTCCCCGTCTCCGGCTACGACATCGCCGCCGACCGCCGCGCTCTCCTCGCGGCGGACGGCGGCACCGACGCCGCATCCCCCGCCGAAGCAGCCCGCGACGCCGAGGTGGTGCTGCTCGCCGTACGCGACCGGACTCAGCTCGAGGAAGCGCTGTTCGGCGCGGACGGGGCGGCTGCGGCCCTGCATCCCGGCGCCGTCACCGTCCTGACCAGCACAGTCGGCCCGGACGCAGCCCGCGCCATCGCGGACCGCCTGGCCGGGCAGGGCATCCTCACTGTCGACGCACCCGTCAGCGGCGGTCCCGTCCGAGCCGGCGACGGCGACCTGCTGATCGTCGTCGGCGCCGGGGACGAGGCGCTCACGGCCGCCCAGCCGGTCCTCGACCTGCTGGCCTCCACCCTCACCGTGGTGGGGCCGCATCCCGGCGACGGGCAAGCCCTCAAGGCGATCAACCAGTTGCTCGCGGGCGTGCACATCGCGGCCGCCGCCGAGGCGATCGCCCTTGCCCGGGCTCTCGGGCTCAACCTGCACACCGTCGTGGAGAGCCTGCGCCATGGCGCCGCCGGATCCTTCATGTTCGCCGACCGCGGTCCGCGAATGGTCGAGACCTACTCCGCCGAACAGCCGCTGGACGTCAAGTCACGGCTCGACATCTTCGTGAAGGACTTGGGCATCACCACCGGAATCGCGAAGTCCGCCCACGTTCCGGTCCCCCTGGCAGCCGCCGCCGAGCAGCTCTATCTGCTCGGCGAGCGTTCCGGACTAGCCGCCCACGACGACTCCAGCATCGTCACCGTGCTCTCGCCCAAGGAGGCCGACAGATGAGCGCCGCCACACTTCTGCTGATCGCGGCCGGCGGCATCGCCGTGCTGCTCATGATGGTGATCAAGTTCAAGATCAACGCGTTCATCGCCCTGCTCATGGTGAGCATAGGCGTGGCGCTGGCCGCGGGCGTCCCCGCGGGCGAGCTGGTCGACACCATCCAGGAGGGCATGGGACAGACCCTCGGCTACATCGCCATCATCATCGCGCTCGGCGCCATGGTGGGCAGGATGATCGAGATGTCGGGCGGAGCCCGGTCGTTCGCGCACTCGCTGATCGACAGGTTCGGTGAACGCCGGACCCCGCTCGCGCTGACCGTGGCCGGCTTCGTACTCGGCATCCCGATCTTCTTCGATGTCGGCCTGATCATTCTGATGCCCATCGTCGTGGGCGTCGCCCGTGTCTCGCGCAAGCCGATCCTGCTGTACGCCCTGCCGCTGGCCGGCGCGATGCTCACGGTGCACGCTCTGCTGCCTCCGCACCCGGGGCCGGTGGCGCTGGCCGGTCTGATCGGCGCCGACCAGGGCATGATGCTGCTTTTCGGGCTGCCGATCGCCGCGGTGGTCACCGTGCTGGGATTCCTGCTCGCCCGGCGGATGACCCGCCGGGAGTACCCGATGGACCCCGAGCTGTACGAGCGGGTCTACGGCGGGACCACCGCACCGGACGTGGACGGTTCCGGCGGCACGTCCACGCCGGCGACCGACGGCGGGAAGGCCGAGAGCGGCGGTGGCGGCACCGCTGTGCTGGCACCGGCGGTCGGCGAAACCCAGCAGGCGGAGCGGCCGCCGTCCTTCGGGATGATCCTCACCATGGTCCTGACGCCCATCGTGCTCATCATGTGCGGCTCGGTCGCCTCGACCACCCTGGCCGACGGCTCACCGGTGCGCACCGTCCTCGGCGTCCTCGGTGCTCCGATGACAGCCCTGCTCATCGCTGTGGTGCTGTGCGCCTACTTCCTGGGCGTCCGCCGGGGATGGTCGGCCACCCGCATCGAAGAAGTCCTCGGCTCCGCGCTGCCGCCTGTGGCGCTGGTCATCCTGGTCTCCGGCGCGGGCGGCATCTTCGGCAAGGTGCTCGTCAAGACCGGCATCGGTGACGCGGTCTCCGAAGTACTGCAAGCCAGCGGTCTGCCGCTGCTCACCCTGGCGTTCCTGATGACGCTCGTGCTGCGGGCCGCTCAGGGCTCGGCCACGGTCGCGCTGGTCACAGTCGGTGGCGTGCTCGCACCGCTGTTGAAGGACGTGGACCTCTCCTCGCCCCGGCTGGCGCTGGTCGCGCTGGCCATGGGCGGCGGAGCCCTCGCCCTGTCGCACATCAACGACTCGGGCTTTTGGATGTTCACCAAGCTCGTCGGCCTCAACGTGGCCACAGCGCTGCGCACTTGGACGGTGCTGACCACAGGGATGGGGCTGAGCGCCTTCGCGCTCGCGGCTGCCGTGTGGCCGTTGGTGTAAAGCCTCTACAGCCCGGCCAGGCGCCCGTCAGCCGCGTACTCTTCGCTCGTGACCAGCGCAGTCGTGAGCCGTCGACGCATGCTGAGCGCTGGGCTCGGAGGGGTCGCGGGGGCTGCGCTGAGCGGCTGCGTCCGGGACGCCGGGCCGGTACGGCGGTTGCGGTTGGCGACGGGACCGGAAGGTGGGCCGTACAACGCTTTCGGGAGGGCCTTGGCGAAGGCGGTTGCCGAGAGCACGCCGCGGCTGCGGATCACCCCGGTGCCCACGTCCGCGAGCGTGGACAATCTGCGGAAGCTGGACGACGGCTCGGTGGAGCTCGCCCTGGCGATGGCGGACGCGGCGCAGGACGCGGTGCTGGGAGAGGAACCGTTCGCCCGTGCGGTGCCCGTGACCGCTCTCGCCCGGATCTATGTCAACTACACGCACCTGGTCGTACCGGCGGAAGGGCCGGTACGTTCGCTGGACGATCTCGCCCGGCGGCCGGTCGCCGCAGGGGCGGCGGGGTCGGGTGTGCAGGTGGTGGCGGGGCGGCTGCTGCGGGCGGCCGGACTGACCGGCGAGCGGTCGGTGCGGGAACGGCGGCTGGGGCTTGCCGCCTCGGCCGCGGCGCTGCGCGAAGGCACGGTCGACGCGCTGATCTGGTCCGGCGGTGTGCCGACGCCCACGCTGGCGGCGCTGGCGCGTGAAGTGCCGTTGCGGTTCCTGCCGCTGGAGGACACCGTGGCCGCGCTGCGCGAGCGGTACGGACCCGGCTACACGGCCGTCGCACTCCCGGCGGGTGCGTACGGGTTGACGGAACCGGTGGGCACCATCGGAGTGGGCAACTATCTGATGGCCCGCGCTGCCGTGCCGCGGTGGGTGGTGAGCGACGTGCTTCAGGTGGTGTTCGACCAGTGGCGGGTGCTGTTGCGGAAGGTGACAGCGGGTGCCCGGCTGGAGCCGCGGTTCGCCATCTCCACCGGAGCGGTGCCGCTGCACCCCGGCGCGGTCGCGTACTACCGGTCGGTGTACGACTGACCGGGCCCGCTGTTCTGCCCACCCGTCGCCCGGCGCTCAGCAGGATGGCAGCCGGAGTTCCACGGCGAGGCCGTGCGGGGTGTTGCGGGCCGCGGTGAGCCGGCCGCCGCTGAGGCGGGCGATCTCCTCGGCGATGGCCAGGCCGAGGCCGGTCCCGGGGATGTTCTGGTGCTCGGGTGCCCGGGCGAAACGCCGGGTGAGCAGGACAACTTGTTCCTCGGGCACGCCGGGTCCGTCATCGGTGACCCGCAGGAGGACCTCGTCGTCCTCGCGCGCGGCGTGCACGCGGACATGGCCGCCGGAGGGGACGAACTTGGCGGCGTTGTCGAGGAGCGAGTCCAGGATCCGGCCCGTCGCATCCGGTACCGCGCGTGCGCGCAGGCCGTCGGGGACGCCGGAGGCCGTCAGCTGCAGTCCGGCGTCGCGGAAGACGGGCGTCCAGGCCGCCACCCGGTTGCGTACCGTCTGGGACACGTCGTGTTCGACCGGTTCCGTCGTACCGGACTCGACACGCGCCAGCGCGAGCAGGCCGTCCAGCAGTTCCTCCAGGCGTTCGGCCTCATCAAGCGCGCGGGCATGCTCCGCCCGGCCGGGACCCGGGGTGATGTGCGGTTCCACGTTCTCCAACTGGAGCACCAGTGTGGCCAGTGGGTTCCGGAGCTGGTGCGAGGCGTCGGCGACGAAGTCGCGCTGCCTGCCGATGGAGTCGGCCATGGCCTCGGCCATGGCGTTGAAGTGCTGCCGGAGGGAGCGCAGCTCCGGCGGTCCGGTGTCGGAGACGGCCCGCGCCTTCATGCTTCCCGAGGTCAGTCCCGCCACGGCACGGTCCAGGTCGCGGACGGGGCGCATCAGCCACCGGGCGATACCGACGGCGACCAGAGCGGCAGCCGCGAAGGCGGCGACCGCTCCCCCGGCGATGAGTGACCAGCGGGCTGCCACGTCGTGGCGGGCGCCGTCGGTGGGAACGGCCAGGACGACAGCGCCGCTGACCCGCTCGTCCTGTCCCACCGGTTCGGCCAGGACGACGGTGTCCGGCCCCCACGGCCGGATGGTCGGCAGATGCTCGGTGGACCGGCCGGTCAGCGCCCGGTCGCGGGCGGCCCCCTCACCCGGGACGGCGGAGGTGGGGTCCCCGGGGCCGGCTCGGGCGACTGTCCGCCCGGCCGTGTCGACCACGGTCACCGCGGCTTCGTACAGCTCGGCATACCGGCGGATCTCGGCCGACAGCTCGGCCCGGTCCGCGTCGGTGCGGACCCGGCCGGCGAGATCGGCGAACCGCACCGCCTCCGAACGCCTCTGCAGCAGCAGGTGCTCGGTCCGCCCGTTCGCGTACGAGTTGGCCAGGGGCAGGGAGAGGAGCAGTGCGGCGGCGCCCATGAGCACCATCAGCACGGCGAGGAGTCGGCGCCTCATCGGCCGTCCGCCCCTTCGTCCCGTTCGCTGCCCGGAGCCGGAGCCGGAGCCGGAGCCGGAGCCGGGGCCGGGGAGCCGAGCTGGTAGCCAAAGCCACGCACGGTACGCACCAGGCCGGGCCGGCCGGTCTTGGCGCGGATGCCCGCCACATGCACGTCCAGGGAGCGGGAGGCGGCCAGGAAGGCGTCGCCCCAGATCCGGTCCAGGATCTCCTCCCGGGAGTGCACCTCGTCCGGCCGCGCGGCGAGGAATGCCAGGACGTCGAACTCGCGGCGGGTGAGCCGGACTTCGGCCCCAGCGACGGTGACCGTGCGGCCCGCGATGTCGATCTCCACATCGACGGCCCGTACGCGGACGCCCTCGCCGTCCGTACTGCTGGACGGCGGCCTGGTCCGGCGGCGCACGGTGTCGATCCGGGCCAGCAACTCGTTCATCCGGAACGGTTTGACCACGTAGTCGTCGGCCCCGGCGCGCAGCCCCTGCACGATGTCGCGCTCCTCGCAGCGGGCGGTGACCACGATCAAAGGTGCGTCGCACACGGTCCGCAGCCGCCGCAGCAGTTCCAGCCCGTCCAGGTCCGGCAGGCCGAGGTCCAGCAGCACGAACTCGGCCTCGCGGACGTGCCGCAGGGCGTCCAGGGCCCGGCCGACCCGGCGCAGGGTGTGCCCGCGCTGGGTGAGAGCGGTGCCGAGCGCCTGGGCCATGCGGTCGTCGTCCTCGACGAGAAGCGCGTGCATGGGAGTCCTTGTGCGGCTGTGACCTGGGCAGCAGCTTACGGAAGCGGGCCGCCCAGGTCACTGTGACGTTGATATCGGTTCAGTTGATACCGGTTCAGCGGACGGCTTCGGCGGGCGCTGGCTGCCGCAGGCCGGAGGCACTGTCGGTGTCCGCTCCGGTCTCGGCGCGGCTGAGCGCGGCATCACGGGTGTCCGGCATGAGGAGGTAGGTGATCAGAGAGATCATCGCGCACCCGGAGACGTACCAGAAGAACATGGTCTCGTGGCCACTGTCCTTGAACCACAGGGCCACGTACTCCGCCGTACCGCCGAACAGGGCGTTGCCGACCGCGTACGGCAGCGCCACACCCAGCGCGCGCACCCTGGTGGGGAACAGCTCCGCCTTCACAGCGGCGTTGATCGAGGTGTATCCGGTGACGATCACCAGGGCGAGCAGCGAGAGCCCGAGCGCTGACCAGTAGGAGGAGGCCGAGCCGAGCGCGGTCATGATCGGGTAGGTGCCCACGGTGCAGCCGGTCGCGAAGGCGATCAGCAGCGGGCGGCGGCCGATCTTGTCGGAGAGCAGTCCGGCAAAGGGCTGGAGCACGGCGAAGACGGTGAGCGCGGTGAAGCTCACGAGCGTCGCCGTGGTCTTCGACATTCCCGCGCTGCCGACCAGGTACTTGGTGAGGTAGGTGGTGTACGTGTAGTAGGCCACCGTTCCGCCGAGGGTGAGCGCCATGACGAGTCCGGCCTGGCGGCGGTGCTCCCACAATGCCTTGATCGTGCCGCGCGTGCTGTCGTCGCCGCTCTCGCCGGTCTCCTCGGTGAACGCGTCGGTCTCCTGCAGACGGCGCCGCAGCCAGAAGACCACGACGGCGAAGACCGCACCGAGCACGAACGGGATGCGCCAGCCCCAGCTCTCCAGCTGTGCGGTGGTCAGGGTGTGCTGCATCGTGATGAGGATGCCGAGGCCGAGGAGCTGGCCGCAGGTCATCGACACGTACTGGAAGGAGGAACCCAGGCCCCGCCGGTTGCGGGCCGACGCCTCGGTCAGATAGGTGGCGCTGGCAGCGTACTCGCCGCCGATGCTCATGCCCTGCAGCAGCCGTGCCAGCAGGAGCACGACGGCGCCGAAGTACCCGGCCTGCCCGTAGGTCGGGGCGGCAGCGATCAGCAGGGCGGCCACCGACATCATCGTGACCGTGAGGGTGAGCGCGCTCTTGCGTCCGTGCCGGTCCGCTGCGCGACCGAGCACCCAGCCGCCGACCGGACGCATCAGGAAGCCGACCGCGAAGATCCCGGCGGTGTTCATCAGCTTGGTGGTCGGGTTGTCGCCGGGGAAGAACGAGTCGGCGAAGTAGATCGCGAAACTGGCATAGACGAACCAGTCGTACCACTCGACGAGATTGCCCAGCGACCCGCCGACGAGTGCCAGGCGGCGTTTCGCGCGCAGGTCGTCGGGCCGGGTCGCGGGCATGGCCGGGGACGAGGACATGGCGGCTCCAGATGAAAAATCCCTGGTGGGAGAGGGGAGATGCCCCTTGGTCGGGGAGTGCTGCATGAGCATGGGCGCGCCCGGCACGTCCGTACAAGGTCCGTTACCCAGATCTAACATCCCGCTAAGAAACGGCCGGACGCAGCGCCCGCCCACCGCCACGACACGTCACCGGACCGCCCACGCGGAGCGGCAGGGTCCGTCAGCAGCAGCCCTCGGCGGATCCGTTGCCCCGTGACGAGTCACTGACAGCCGACAGCCGGCAGAAGCAGGAGGCATCGACGGGAACGTCGGCCCTGGCCCGGGCGAGGCGCAGCTGCTGTTCGATGATCGCGGCCTCTCCCCCGCGGTCCTGCCGGACCAGGCACTCGTGGTAGCCGTGCAGGCTCCAGACGTTGCCCGGGTGCTGCTGGGACCGGGGGACGGTGCCGTCCAGCCCCAGGTCGGCCCGGTACACCGCCTCGGCCTCCTTGACGTGGCCCTGTTCCAGCAGCAGTGCCCCGTAGGCGTGCCGGGTCGGCTGCATCCACCCCCAGGGCTCGTCATAGGGAAGGTTGTCGTCGAGTTCGATCGCCCGCCGCAGTGCGGCGTAGGCATGCTCGACGTTCCCCTTGCGGTACTCCACCTCGCCCTCCAGCATCGCGGCCGCCACCGCGAGGATGTCCCGGCAGGTGTTGTTGAAGAGCGTGCGTGACTCGGGGACCCGCTCCACCGCCTCCCGGAAGAGCGCCCGCTGTGTCTCGGCCTCTGCCACCTGGCCGGAGGCGGCGTGGGCGACTGCCTTCGCGTAGCGCATCATCGCCGTGGTCACGCAGTAGAGCTCGGAGTCCCTCGGCAGTTCCGCGTCGATGATCTCCTGCCACATCCCGAAGCGGATCAGCACGTGCACGCGCATGGGGATGAGGCCCTCGAGCCAGTCCGCCATCGGTGGTGTCCGGACGTGGAGAAGTTCTTCAGGAACCGCCGCCTCGAGTTCACCGCACGTCTGCAACGCGACTGCCCGCTGCCCGAGGAACATCGAGCCGTAGATCTTGAAGTGATAGTTGTGGCAGCGGTAGAGCGTGTAGAAGTTGATCGGGCCGGAACGGGCCACGAACTTCTCGTCCGCCTCGATCGCACGCGCGTTGGAGGAGACCACGCGTGAGTAGTCACCGCACAGGACGTCCAGATGCGTGGGCATGTGCTGCAGGTGACCGGCATCGGGCACGAGATCGCGCAGTCGGTCGGCCACCGGCAGGGCCTGCTCCGGCACGGACGACATCTCCATCAGGTGGATGAACAGGTGCAGCACGCCCGGGTGTTCCGGCCCGCCCGGCAGTTCCAGCGCGTGGTCGAGTACGGCACGCGCCTCCACGGCAAAGGATCCTGGGGCCGGCTGACCGGTGCGCTGGTCCCACAGCTGCCATGGGGTGAGGTTCATCAGCGCGTCAGCGAACAGCGCGCTCACGTCGAGGTCCTCGGAGTGTTCGGCGTACACCGTGCGCATCGCCTCTGCGTAACGGTGATTCCATACCGAGGGGTCCGGAACCGCCGCCGGCTGTGGATAACGGTGCCGGAGCGCGCCGATGAGTGCCCGTTCGACAGGCGTCGCCCTGTCCGCCCTGTCCGTGAGACGTTCCGCCTGGGCAGCCGCCTCGAACGCACGGGAAACGCTCGTCTCGAGCTCGGCCGGGTCGAAGCGTTCCCAGGGCTTGTTGTAGTTGGGCCCCAAGGCGTAGGCGATGCCCCAGGAGGCCATGGCGCACGCCGGGTCGAGCTCGCGGGCCCGCTCGAAGCAAGCGATCGCTTCCTCGTGGTTGAAGCCATAGCTCCACAACAGGCCGCGGTCGAACCAGGTCTGCGCCTCACTCACCCCGGTCGACACCGGCCTGGTGTAGCGGCCGAGATCGTAGTAGTCCGTCATCGTGAGTCTCCTCGGAACATCGCCCGACGTCGCGCCACGGCAGGCACCGTTGACCGACATCAGGACCACATCGAGTGGGGGACACCGCTCCTGCGCACTGCATGATCGGCCTCCGGCGCTGTCTGCGCGGGCGTCCTCCGCCGCATCGAGGAGCCCGAGTGCAGCGCCCGTGCGGACCGCAGCCGCCGACGCACATCTTCGCAGGGTGAGGTGATCTTTGATGTAGTGCACACACCGGGTGACGGCGAACGGCCGTACAGCCACCCGGGTGTACGCACGGGCAACGCGCGCCCGGCCGCCACGCTCGGTCACCGGTTCGATCGTCGGCCAGCCCCCGCCGCCCGGCCGACGCGCCCCTGGCCGGGCACGGGGCTGCCCACCAGCCGCACCCCGCAATCGTCGCCTTCATGTACGCGTAAACCTTCCCCGCGTTCACCTGCAGGGCCCCAGAATGATCGCTGGTGTCTCCAGGAAGTAGCGGAAAGGCGGAGTGGAATGACGAGGCGTCAGGGCGAAATCGGGCAGGGCGGCAAAGCCGGGCGCCGGGCCGGCAGACGGGGCACCGCGCTCGCGGGGGCTGCGGTGGCTGTCACGCTGCTGGGTTCGGTTCTGCTACCGCAGACCGCGGCTGCCACCACCGACGCGGGGAAGAAGGCGGGTGGAGGGACCAAAATGCCGGCAGTCATCGACGGTGGGGCGTGGGACGCCGGCCACGTCCAGGGCATGGCCCTGGACCGCAAGGGCGGCTACATGTACTTCTCCTTCACCAACCTCCTGGTCAAGACCGACCTGCGCGGCAACCCGGTCGGCTCCGTCACCGGGTTCACTGGCCACCTGGGCGACCTGGACTTCGACGAACGGGACGGCAGGGTCTACGGTTCCCTGGAGTACAAGGACGCCGAGTCGTTCTACATCGCCGCCTTCGACGCCGACCGCATCGACCGGATGGGCATCGACGCGCAGACCAGCGACATCGTCTCGACGGTCTACCTCAAGGAAGTCGTGGCCGACTACACCGCCGACATGGACGGCAACGGGGTCTTCGACGGCGACACCGCCGACACACGCGACCATCGTTACGGGTGCAGCGGCATCGACGGCGTCGTGTTCGGGCCGGACCTCGGCGGACGCGGCGGGCGTCATCACGGCACTCCCCTGCTGACCGTCGCCTACGGCATCTACTCCAACAACGCGCGCCACGACAACGACCACCAAGTGCTCTTGCAATACGACGTGCGACGGTGGAAGAAGTACGAGCGTCCCCTCAGTGAGTCGGCCCCGCACACCAGCGGTCCGGCGCACGCCGACGGCAAGTACTTCGCGTACACCGGCAACACCACCTATGGCGTGCAGAACCTGGAGTACGACGCCGCCTCCCACAACTGGCAGATGGCGGTGTACGAGGGCAAGAAGCCGGACTTCCCCAACTACTCCCTCTTCACCATCGACGGTACGAAGCCCGCCGTGCGCGGCCCGGTCCGCGGCCAGCCCGAGCCGGAGCAGGGCAGGCTGCTGACCCTCGCGCGGCAGGGCCTGTACGACCCGGTCACGGGCGTGCGGGGCTGGCAGGCCCCTGGTGAGTACGGTCTGGTCTCCCTGGACGACGGGCTCTACTACGTCGCCGAGTCCGGCACCGTCGAGGAGGACGGCGCCACCAAACAGACGGGCCGGGCCGTCCTCCACCGCTGGACGGGCCGCACACCGAACCCGCTCGCTCCTGTGCGCGAGTCGACGCGGTAGCAGGGAATCAGGCTCGCTTGCGGGCCGCACCGGGGAGTTGGTCCCCGCGCTCGCGCGGGGACCACGCATCGCCAAGACCGGCGTCGCTGCCAGGTACGGAAACCCGCGCGACGGGCCCGCACGAGGCCGCCCCGGGTGCGCCCGGCCTCAGACCTCGAGGTTGGACTCGATCCGGCGCAACTGGTGCCGGGCCATGGCGAGGTTCGCCTTGCCGACGTCCAGCGCGATGTAGAGGAACAGGCCGTTGCCGCTGCTCGCCTTCAGCAGCCGGATCAAGTGGTACTGCTTGCCCAGGCTGATCAGGATGTCCTCTATCTGGTCGTCGAGCCCCAAGTGCTCCATGGTACGGAGTTTGGCGCGGACGACGTCCGTGTTGCCGGCTGCGGCAACCTCCAGATCGAAGTCCTGTCCGCCGCCGACCGTGCCCAGCGCCATCCCGCTGGTGTAGTCGACCAGGGCAACCCCGATGGTGCCGTCGATGCTGCTCATCGCTTCTTTGAGGGTGGCGTCGATGTTCGGCATGGTGGTGTGCATTCCTTTCGTCGGTACGCTTTTACGTTGCCGGCCGGATGCGGGCCATTCGGGACCCGCTGCTGCGGAGTGGCCGACTTACTCCGGGACTTACTCCGAGCCCTGCGTGCCGCGGCGGCGGCGCTCGAGCGGCTGCCGGCGGCGTTCCAGCGGGGGCCTGCGGTCCGGCGGCGGGGCCTCCGGGGCGGGCCGCGCAGCCGTAGAACGCTGGACGTGGCCCACGAGTTCGCCGATGCGGCCCGCCGTACGGCGTCCCTCCAGGTGCAGTCGGCCCACGTTGATGTTTTCGTCCGCGAGGAGCGTGAGCACGGCGGCAGGGCCGGCCGCGTAGGTGGCGACGTAGCCCAGCTCTCCGTGGATCAGCAGTTCGCGGAAGGCGCCCCGCTCCGTTGCCTCGTTCATCCGGAACGCCAGCCCGAGCGCGGCGGCGGTCAGTGCCGCCAACGGCTCGGCCTCCGGTTGTCGCTGTCCGGCCTGGGCCGGCGGAATGTCCTCGGCCAGCACCAGACCATCGACGGTTGCCGCCAATGCCCCGCCGACTCGCGGGACTCTGGCCCGCAGCCCGCGCAGTTCCTCCACCACGCCCGCTTCCGCTGCCATCAGCACTCTCCTCTCGGCACGCTGACGGAATCCCTTGATCACAGTGCCTCCAGCGCGTCCATGAGCCTGCGCAGCAGGGCGACGTCCGGTTTCGCGAAACCATCCGCAGGCGGTACGGCGGCAGACTGTTCGCCCTCGCGCACGGCCTCCGCCACGTGCTCCTCCATGCGGCCGGACCCGGCGGGGACGACCAGGCCGCCGGCCGCAAGCCGTCGCAGCTCCACGAGCGTGTGGAAGGCGGGCCGGCCCAGCTCCCGGGCGATATCGGTGGCAGTGCGGGTCCCATCGGCCAGTTGCAGGATCCGCAGTTGCCGGTCCGTCACCGTCGGCGGCCGCCCGGCCCCGACTGCCGAGGCAGGGGGCAGTACATCGATACGGGCGTCCGGCCAGATGCGGTCCAGCAACGCCAGGCGGCGAGCAGTCTCGCTCTCCACCGCCGCCGGCGCCACGCCCACGCCGGCGCCCAGCCAGTCCCGTACCTCCCGCCGGAAACGCCCGAGCCGGCCACTGGGCGCCAGCACGAAGAACGCCGCGTCGTACAGGGCCGTGCGCTGACACAGTTCCAGCAGCCCGAGTGGCACGTGGCCGCGGGCCACCAGATTGTGGGCCACACTTCCCTCCCGGCCCCACCGGCTCAACGCGGCGTCCCAACGTGCCTGCGACAGCACGGAACCACGGGTCAGCAACACCTCAAGGCCCGTTGCCGCGGGACTTTCGGCATGCACGATCTGTCCGTCGACGAGGAAGAGGGTGCCGCCGGCCCGGGTGAACGCACCAGTGGCCCGCTCCGCCGCCAGCCGGTGAAGCATCGACGGTGCTCGGTCCTGCGCCGGTCGTTCTGCACCGGGCTGCCGCGGCGGTACGGCCCGGTACGTCGCCGGACGTTCGGAGCCCTCTGGATCGGTGACGTGCATCAGAGGACCAAACGCCCCGCTATCTCCGCCAGCCGGATCCGCGCCAGCGCGAGATTCCCCTCGTCCCGGTCGAGCCACACGTGGAGGAAGAGGGTGCCGTCGAGTGCACCGGTGACGAACCGCAATACGTGGTAGCTGTCGCTGTTCGTCGCGATGATGTCCTCGACGGCCGGTGTCTGCCCGGCGTGCTGCTCGGCCGGGACGGTGACCGCCGACGGGGTACCGGCTGCGTGGAGCGGGCTGAAGGAGCGGTACTCGGCAACCATCCTTGCCAGTTCGGCGGTCTCACAGGCAGCCGCCTCGTGGTCGCCGCCCGGCGCGTCTCCGGCGGTGCCCAGCGCCAGCCCGCTGACCCAGTCGACGACGGCGGCGCCTCGGGCCCCGGGCAGCCTCAACGCCTCCAGGAGACATTCGTCGATTCCGGACACGTTGCGCCCCCTCTCTGTCTGCACGCTGCATCTCCACGGCAAAGCCCGGCACTTAAGGCCCGCAGACCTGTGTGCATTCGGCAACTTCTTGTGGGCCATGCCAAGATCGTGTGGAAATTTATCAGACGACTTCGAAGACCGATCTCCTTCGTGATGTAGCTGACAGAATTTGGGACTTGCTGCATCAGCTGTGATCACGTTCATCAGGTCAACCGCTTCTGGGCAGCCGCCGCGGTGAACGCATTGCGACCCGGGTCGCAAATCACCCTGAGAAAAAGGCAGTTGACCGCACAGACGTATGTGGACGGAACTGTCCGAGCCCAGGAACGCGGGCTGGGCTGAAGCCCCTGGGGCTTGAGTCGTCGAGTCAGCTGTGCGCAATCAGCTCTTCACCTGCCGGAGGCACGCAGAGTGGGGCCCGCGGCTCCGCCCCGGCGGGGCAGCGCGGACGGAGGGACTCATGGAGTAGGTCTTCGACCGTCGGAACCCGCGACTTCGGCGGCTCGCTCACGGAAGGTCGCTGGGGCTGGGCGATTTTTTGCTTTTCGACATTTCGCGCCTCTTCGACTCCTACGTCGGCCGCGAGGCTTTCCTCCTCCAGATCCCTCGCCCACTACTTCCCCTACGTCCCAACGAGTTCACAGATCCACCTCTCTGACCGCTGCCGGCTCTCTGACCGCTGCCGGCAGAAGTTCGGCGGGGCGGAAGTTTCAAACCGGCGCATTCGACCGGCAAACGTCATCTATACGGATCACACGCTGCCCGTTGAGCTCTCGGTTCGATATGTAGGCCCCGGCTCAGCTCATGGCAGTTGTTCGCTGTTCTGGCGAATGGTCAGGTACGCGGTCGCAGTCCTGGACCGGACGGGTCCCAACGCACTGCCACCGTGTTCCACACAAGGAGGGCGAGAACTCACCCGTGCCTCGGTGACGCGGACCTCGGCGCGGTGATCGCGGCGGTCGAGCCGTTTCGGCTGCCCCTGCGGAACTCGCGGCCGCCTCCGGATCGCCGTCGTCCTCCACCGTCAGCTGCCCCGCCAGACGCCGCTGCCCGCACCCCAGTCGCTCCGCTTCGCGACGCAGTGCACTGATGCCGGCCACAGGCGCTGCCCGCAGCAGCCCGTCTTCCTCTGCGTCAGCGCGCGCCTTCCTCAGGTCCGGCCGTCGGCCTGTCTGCTGGGGACCCGCTTGAAAACACGAATGATTATTCGTAACCTGGCGTCGCCGAACGGAACACGAATAGGTACTCGTATATCGCCTCGGGGGGGTCTGTGCTCGGAAGATTCGCTGCGCAACGGCCAGGCGGCTCAGCCTGGCCGGCACCGCCGTCCGGCTGATCGCCTCGTTGATCGCGCGTACTCCCGGGCGCGTACGGCGCTGAGCTTCGGCGGCCCGCGCCGCTGACACCCTCTGCGGCGCCGACGGCCGTCAGGCCCCGTGCCGAGCGGAAGCGGCCCGCGAGAAAGGGCTGGTCATCCCAGGCCCTCAGCAATCCTCCGCTCGCCGATGCCCGCCTCGGCTTCACCTTCCGACAAGGCGCCCCGTTCCAGGGCGGCTTCGACTTCGACCGCCGGCTCGGCTTCCCGGAGCGACCCGCGCTCCGACCGGGAGTGACCGGTCCCCACCTGCTTCGCGAGCACCCGCTCCGCGGCTCACACCCACCCACGCCCCGAGAGATGAGGCAACACAGTGGCAACCACCCCCGCAACTACGGCACCGGCACGGGGGCCGGAAACACCCGCCGGGACAACGGCCTTGGAGGACACGGCACTGCACCGCCTCGGCGGCGGCATCGCCCGTCGGCCCCGCCTGGTGATCTGGCTGAGCGTGCTGCTCACCGTGATCGGCCTGGCCCTCGCGGCGGGTGCCATGGACCGGCTGGTCCTCAGCCGGTTCGAAAGCCCCGGCTCGGAATCGGTGAACACCCGGGCCGCGCTGGCGAAGGAGTTCGGCACTGGGACCCCGAGCGTGCTGCTCCTGGTAACCGCCCGGCACGGCACCGTCGACGACTCGGCCGTGGCCAAGGCGGGCCGCGGTCTGGAGCGGGAGCTGGCCCGGCAGGATGGGGTGGCCGAGACCGCCTCGTACTGGTCGCGCGGCAAGTCGCCCGTGATGCGTGCCAAGGACAGTCGCCAGGCCCTGGTCATCGCCCGGATGTCCGGTACGGTCACCGAGGCGCGCACCCGGCTCGCCGAGTTCGCCCCCGATTTCGCCCGTGCCAACGGCACGGTGAAGGTCCAGGTGGGCGGCGGCGACGAAGTCTTCCGGCAAGCCGCTGAGCAGGCCCGAACGGATTTCCTGCGGGCCGAGGTGATCGTCTTCCCGCTGGTCCTGCTGCTGCTCGCGTTCATCTACCGACGCTTCAACGCCGCCCTGCTCACCCTCGGCATGGGCCTGTTCTCCGTGATCACGACGCTGGCGCTGATGCGACTGCTGACGTCGTTGACCGACGTGTCCACCTTCGCCGCCAACCTCACCCTGGTCATGGGCATCGGACTCGGCGTCGACTACAGCCTGTTCGTCATCAGCCGCTTCCGCGAGGAACTGGCGGCGGGGCGTGAGGTCGCCGAGGCCACCCGGCAGGCAGTCGGCCGGGCGGGCCGCACAGTGGCCTTCAGCGGGCTCACGGTGATCGTCTCGCTCGCCTGCCTGATGCTCTTCCCCTTCCCGTTCCTGCGGTCGTTCGCCTACTCCGGGATCGCGGTCGTCCTCACCTCGGTCTTCGCCGCCCTGGTGATCCTGCCCGCCGCCCTGAGCCGGCTCGGCCACCGCATCGCGCGGCGGCGCAAGCACGGTGCACGCGCAGCCGGGTCCGGTGCGCCGGACGGCTGGTGGCACACCACAGCGCTGCGCATGATGCGCCGCCCGCTGATCCACGGCATGCCGGCCCTGGCCGTGCTCCTGGCCCTGGCCGCCCCGGCCCTGGGTGTCGCCTTCGGCACCCCGGACGACCGGGTCCTGCCCACGCAGACGTCCAGCCGCGTGGTGCAGGACGACATCCGTGCGCACTTCGCGGCCGAGGAGATGGACGCCATCCAGGTCCTGCGCCCAGGCCTGCCCGGCAACGACGCGGGCCGCGAGAGCATCGACGCCACCGCCGCCAAGCTCTCCCGCCTGGAGGGCGTCCAACAGGTCGACGCACTGACCGGGTCCTACGCCGACGGCCGCCGCATCCTGGAGCCGAACCACTCCGCGAAGCGCTTCGCCTCGGACGAGGACACCTGGTTCTCGGTGATCGCCACCCAGGACGCGCTCGGCGCCGACCCCGACGCCGTCCTCGCCGACGTGCGGGGCGCGTTCGGCGGCACCGAGGTCGAGATCGGAGGCTACCCGGCCGAACTCGGCGACTTCCGCACCGTGCTGGTGGACCGGCTGCCGCTGGTCTTCGGCCTGATCCTGCTCGTCACCTTCGTCATCCTCTACCTGATGACCGGCAGCGTGCTGCTGCCCGCGAAGGCGATGGTCCTCAACGCCCTCAGCATGGCGGTGATGTTCGGCGCCCTGGTCTGGATCTTCCAGGACGGCCACCTCTCCGGCCTGCTCGGCTTCACCGCCACCGGCAGCCTGGAGCCGAGCATCCCCATCCTGATGTTCTGCACCGCCTTCGGGCTCTCCATGGACTACGAGGTGTTCATGCTGTCCCGGATCAAGGAGGAGTACGACCGCACCGGCGAGACCGCCGCCTCCGTCGCCGCCGGCCTGGAGCGCAGCGGCCCGCTGATCACCGCCGCGGCGGTCATCCTGGCCGCGTCCTTCGCGACGTACGCCTCTTCCGGCATCGTCTACCTCAAGATGCTCGGCCTGGGCATGGTGGTGGTCATCATCGTCGACGCCACGCTGATCCGCGCCGTCCTGGTCCCCGTCCTGATGCGGCTGGCCGGCGGGGCCAACTGGTGGGCCCCCGCCCCGTTGCGCCGCCTGCACAACCGCTTCGGCATCACGGACTAGAACGGGAACGGGTACAGGAGGCATCCCGTCACGGCGTCGACCTCCAGCTGTCCGGTCACACCCCACGGTGGCCGGATGGCACCCCTCACCACGGTCGTCGCCTTGTCCCACGCGGGTGCCTGTGACTACCCCTACGGGTGAGCCCTCCAAAGCGTCGTCAGCTCCCCAATGCGCGGCAGATGACCGCTCACCAAAAGCCCTTCATCTTCCGCTGCTGGTAACAGAGCACCGGCTCCACCCTCCGGCCCTCGTGTGAGTGCTCCAGGCCGGCCAAGGCGGTGGCAAGCCTGCGAGCTGCCCTCGTCGTCAGCCGCCCCACGGCCTCCCGCGTCGTCTCGTCCCGGCCCCGCGGCTCCACCCCCGTGCCCCTGACCGCCCTGGCGAACTCCGCATCGAACCGCACGCGCCCAACCCTGGACGCCAACACGATCAGGTACCTGATCTGCTTATCGGTGGCCAACATGAGCTACAGCCTCTCACCCCTCCCAGTCACCAGGCGCCCGCGGCCCCGGGAGGGCCGGAACGGCCATCTCGGCCGGCCGCAGGTCCCGAGCACCTGGTGAGGCACTCGTACGGCCCTACCTCCTCGCGCTGTTCGAAGGCGATGTCCTGTGCCTCACGTTCGGCCAGTTCCACGGCGGCGTGTGCCAGGCGCCGCATTCCCTGGGGGCCGCCTTTGTCGAATGTCTGGTCGTCGGTGAGCATCCGCCATACCAGTTCCGGCCGGCACGGCACATACGCCCACGCCGGGCCGAGCCGTACTTCCACCAAGTTGCCGTGCTGCGGGAGGGATTCAAGGAACGCCAGGCCGTGGCGCAGCAAGGCCCACCCGTGTCCGATCACTGGAAAGCCCTCCGCGGCGACCCCCGCCTTGAGCGACATCGCATATGCCTCCGGCCCCTGTCGAAGAGAGCTTTCCGATAGAGAGCTTTCCGGCTCCGGGGTGACAGCCGAAGCAGTGAGCCGGAGCAGCCCGGGAAACCGCGTACGCGGCACGAGGTGAACCCGTCCTCGGCCCCACCGGCTCATGGCCCGCGCCGTCAACGCCGCGGGGCGGGAGGCGGGCCTGACGCTGAACTATCGGCGCCCCTCGGTGGCGCAGTGGCTGGCCGGAGCCAGACGCCTTCCAGCGCCTTGCGGACGCCGAGCACCACCTGGCCCACGTTGCCCAGGCGGCCGGCTCGGCCACGCAGCGCAGCCAGTCTGGGGCGGCTACCACCAAGGTGCCCTGCGCGACTCCCTGTTGCACCGTCCCTCGTACGAACTGAGCACCCGCGCCTGCCTTCCCGACCGGCTGGCCCGGCTCCAACTCGCCCAGAGACATCTGGAGGCAGCCTGCGCCGGCTGGCACGAAGCCCTCACCCACCTCCCCCCTACAGCGCCCACCCAACCGTCAGAGATCTCCTCGACCGCACCGCCGAGAGGTGAACACCCCGGCCGCGGATCACCCTTGTTCAGCCGGGCAGCACCGCTGCCCGGCTGCCCGTCGGAGCCGGATGTACGACAAGCCTAAAGTTTTTCAAATTGCCAGCATGCCTTGTGTGGTCAGAGGGTAACGTGCGGTGACCGTGTCGATGAGGTGCAGCCGCGGGCCGGAAGATGTCCTCCGCGGCCGGCGCCTGCACGGTGATCGTCTGCCGCTCATGAAGGTCGAGGAGCTGAACACCCATGTCGAACTCGCAAGGCTCGGGCATCCGTAGCGACATCCCGCACTCCGCGCGGATCTGGAACTACTGGATGGGCGGCAAGGACAACTACGAGGTCGACCGCACCGTCGGGGAGGCGTGCCTGGAGATCGATCCGGACATCTCCACCATGGCCGTGCAGTCGCGCCAGTTCCTGATCCGCGCAGTGCGATACCTGGCCCATGAAGCCGGCAGTCGGCAGTTCCTCGACATCGGCACCGGCCTGCCCACCATGCAGAACACGCACGAAGTGGCCCAGGGCGCGGCACCCGACTCCAAGATCGTCTACGTCGACAACGACCCTCTGGTCCTCGCCCACGCCCGGGCACTGCTGGTCAACACCACCGACGAAGGCGTCACCAGCTACATCAACTCCGACTTCCACGACCCCGAGCAGATCATCGCCGACGCCCGGAACGTACTGAATTTCACCCAGCCGATCACGGTGATGTTCATGGGCGTACTCGGCCACGCGAGCACCCACGAGGACATGCTGCGCATCGTGCGCACCGTCATGGACGCCGTACCGTCGGGCAGTCACCTGGTCCTGTGGGACGGCACCACCGACAGCCAGGATTATGTGACCCTCTGCGAGGAATACGCCAAGACCGGCGGGGCCCCGTACTACCCGCGCACCCAGGACCAGGTCCGCGCCGCCTTCGACGGCTTCGAACTCGTTGACCCCGGCTTCGTCCCCATCACCGAATGGCGGCCCCAGACCTCCGAACTCGGGGAGCGTCCGAAGATCGCCGCCTACGGTGGGGTCGCACGCAAATCCTGAATTCGCGTACGCATTGCCGCGCGGCCTCCCGACGGTCCGGGCCCGAGGACCGTCGGAGGCTGCGCCGGCGCGTCATCCGGTGAGGGTGCCGCGCAGTCTGCGGGCCTCCTTCACCAGGCGGGACTTCGGCGGCCGGGACGCCAACTCCCGCAGACCGGGTATCTCCTCGCGCGTCCCGGTACGGATGGCGAGATCCGTTGTCAGGGCCAGGAGATCGCTGAGGCCGTGGAGGCGTGCGCCTGATGGCAGCAGGTGCGGCAGCAGGCCCGTCAGCACTGGCCATAGCACTCCGGCCGCCACGGCCGTCGAGGCGTCTTTCAGTGCGGTCGCCAGACGGGAGGCCACCGGCGAGCGCAACTCTGCGAGGGCCGCGGCCAGCCGGGCCGGGTCCAGTTCTGCGCGCGCCACCATGATGACGAGGGCGTCAACGGCGGCCGCCCGGTCCTCGCGGCGTTCCTCGTTCAGTCCTTCGGCCAGTGCGCGGTGCATCGCCTCGCCTTTGGGGCCGGGCAGCGCCGCAAGACGTTCCAGGATCCGGCAGTCCATACGGGCGCCGCTGCGGCGCACGACGTACCACGCCCAGTCGGCCTGGATGTCCGGGTGGCAGGGGAGGTCTTCCGGACGGCAGGGGAAGACCGAGCGGGTGGGGACGGGGCTGTTGCCCTTGGTGGGGCCGGGACCGGCCAGGAGGGTGGCGAACGGCTCGGGGTAGGCGGACCGGTCGGCGTCCTGTCCGCCCGTACGGAGCCGCTCGGCGAGACGGCGTCCAGCGGGCGAGGCAAGCGCGTCGGCGGCCGCCCGCACCTCCGGGTCGGCCTGCGGCCTGACGCGCAGCAGTGCCTGCGCCAGGTCCACCGGGCCGGGCTCGGTCCCCAGCCGCTCGTACTCGGCGATCCGCGCGACGAGTTCGGCTGCCTCCACCGTACCGTCGTCATGGGTGGCGGTGGCCAGCGGGAACGGTGTGGTGACACCGGCGTGGAGCCGGGCGATCAGCTCCCGGCCCCGTATCTCCACCATGGTGTCGAACATCGACGCGCTTCCCGGATACGGCACCCCGCACACTGCCGCCGCCACCCCGAGGGGGTTCCACGGTTCGTGCCCGGCGTGGGAGAACCATTCGAGGTGGTCGGCGATCCCCGCCCGCAGCGCGGCCGCGAGCCCTTCGCGGTCCCGGTGGGCGTGGCGGATCAGGCGGTCCAGCAGGGCGTCCTCGAACGGGCCGTCGTCCTGGTGGCGGCGCCACCAGATGCGGAGGGTCGCGGCGACGTCTTCCGGGGCGTCGTCCTGCGGGCCGTCCAGCCGCGCCGGCTCCGGTGGTGGGGGCGGTGCGATGTCGGGCTCGGGTGCGCGCTCCGGGCCCGCAGACGGTGCCGGTGCCAGTGCCAGTGCCAGTTCCGGTGCCGGGGCCGGCGCCTGGAGGCTCTGCGGTGAGTGACGGTTGATCAGCCGCTCGGTCCGCTCCCGCAGCGCCGCGTCCTCCAGCGCGTCGCGTGCCTCGGCCAGTGCCGCGACGGCGGCTCCGGCGGTGGCGGGCTCCTGCCTGACGGCTCGGTCCAGCCAGCCCAGTTGGGCACGGACCAGTTTCTTCTCCGGGCGGAGCAGCGCATCGCGCGACACTTCGACGACGCGGGCGGGCGCCAGCACCCCCTTCAGCACCTGCTGTGCGTGGGCGGCGACGGTGGACGGGCCGTCCAGCAGCAGACGGACGTACTCGTCCTCGTACTTCGCGCACTCTTCCATCGAGGGCGCGAGCTTCTCCAGGGTCCACAGCCGGAACCGGATGTCGGCCGCCGCTCCGGTGCCGCGGACCAGCGAAGCGAGCACGGCGTCATGGAGGCGACCGGCGTCGAGGGTGCCGTCGGTGGCGAGCGCCGCGAGCGCGGCGGGCCAGGAATGGTCCGGGTCGTCGCGGGAGTACGCGCTCAGGTTCGTGTAGCCCGGCACCCCGTCGATCTCGAAGAGGCGGTAAGCGAGGGGCTGGAGGAACGGGCTGTCCGCGAGGATGCCTGCGAGCGGGCGTTCGTCCCAGGTCGGCGCGGTGGTGTCGATGTTGTACCGGCCGGCCGTCTCCCGGGCCCAGGTGAGGACGAAGGCGTCGGTGGCCGGGACGGGGCAGCCGGAGCGCCGGATGAGCTCGACGGCCAGATGGTAGTAGGGCAGTTCACCGTCGTCGAGGCGGCTGTCGGCGATCCGGCGGACGAGCTCGGCCTGGAAGTCGGCATCCCGGGTGTCGGGCCCGTCGGCGAACAGACAGGCGAGCAGGGATGCGTCGGGCCGCCAGCCCGGGATGGAGGTGACCCTGGTCTTGCCTTTGAGCAGCCATTCGGCGACGGCCGGGGCGCTGGCGAGACACCCGGCGCCGGCGAGCTGGACGGCGATACGGCGCGGATCGTCGTACGTCCACAGGGTGACCCTGCTGAGCGAGGCGCGGGCGGCTTTCAGTCCGGGAACGACGGCGCGGCGCTCGTCCGCGTTCATGGCCGCCAGGGCATCGGGGACGGCGTGGTAGTCGCCGTTGTCGATGAGGGTGAACAGCGGGTGGCGGTCCGGCATGTGCGGTGACACTCCCCAGTGCGGTGATTCGGTCGGTGTGCGGTGCGGGCGGTATGAGGGGCGGCGGTCGGCAAGAGGTGCGGAGAGGGCGATGTTGGGCGGGTG
>NZ_JADKMA010000209.1 GCF_017676365.1 Streptomyces oryzae | reverse complement strand
GCGGCGCGGGGATCGTCGGCCGGTCACCCGCGCCCTCCGGCGTCCTCGGCACCGCGTCGGTGTCCGGCTGCGCGGACTGCACCAGCGTGTCCCCCACCGGCTCCTTCGCCGATACGACCGTGTCCTGGACGCTCGGACCATTCCGCGTACGGTCCGCCGCGACAGCGGCGTCCACGGCAGCGGCGGTCGCGGTGGTGCCCGAACCGGAAGCGGAAGTGCCGGCGGAAGAGTCGGGGGAGGGCAGCGAGAAGTCGCCGTCCTCACGGCTCGTCGGGGCGCCGGTGGACGGGGCCTGGGCCGGCGCCGGGGGCGTGGGACCCGGCCCCGCCGCAGGCGTCACGGCAGCGCCCTCGTTCTCGGTGCTCACAACTCACTCCTCATCAGGTACACGACATCGCCGGGCTGGGTGTGTTCACGTACGCGGGTATCCGTGGACAGTTTTTCCCATCACGCATCAGACGGACGTAAGTCATTGCTGAGCGTCCGCCCCGGTTCTTTATAACGGGCCAACACCGGACAAAATCCCCGGTTTTCCCAGCCGTCGGGGGCGCAGCCACTGCCGGCGGCGTACGGACCGACAGCAGGGCGGCGTCACCCACGCGACCCACTGCTCGCACACGCGTACTCCGTGATCACAGCCACCAGCCTAGGCGCGCCCGCCCCGAACCGCCCCTCGGCAACCTGGGCCACCACCCTGGGAACAGGCCGCCCAAAGATCGGCCTCCCATCAGTGGAGCCCTTGGCAAAAGCCCCAACAGAGGCCCAACAGAGCCCCAGCAAAGCCACCGGCAGAGCCCTGCACAGCGTGCTCGCCCGGCCCGGTGGCACGATAACCCGGTGAGCAACGAGATCGACGCCGGGCGGCGCCACCGTCTCGGCCGTCCCCCGTCCGTCATAGCCCACCGCGGTGCCTCCATGGCGGCACCCGAGCACACACTGGCCGCCTACCGCCGGGCCATCGAGGAAGGCGCGGACGGTCTGGAGTGCGACGTACGGCTCACCGCGGACGGGCACCTCGTCTGTGTCCACGACCGCAGGGTCAACCGGACCTCCAACGGGCGCGGCGCCGTCTCCGCACTGGAACTCGCCGAGCTGGCCGCGCTCGACTTCGGCTCGTGGAAGGACCAGCACGCCGACCCGTACGAGTCGCCGGACAGCGCGCTGGACACCGACCAGACCGACGGCCGCACCGGGACGGCGGGAACCGCTGCCACGGCGCAGCGAACCGGCGCCACCGGACCGACCGCGACCCCCGGATCGGCCGGATCAGCCGGACCGGCCGGATCAGCGGGACCGGCCGGAGCCACGGGGCCTGCCGGAAGCGCACAGGGGCGCCCCGGAACCTCCGCACGCCCCGGTACGGCGGACCCTGAGCGCACCTCCGTCCTCACCCTCGACCGCCTGCTCTCCCTCGTCGCCGCAGCGCCCCGCCCTGTCGAACTGGCCATCGAGACCAAGCACCCCACCCGCTGGGCCGGACAGGTGGAGGAGCGGCTGCTGGAACTGCTCGACCGGCACCGGCTCCGCACACCAGTGCGCGTCATGAGCTTCTCCGCGCGCTCCTTGCAACGCATCCGCGCGGCGGCGCCGGACCTCCCGACGGTCTTTCTGATGCAGTTCCTGCTCCCCCGCCACCGGGACGGCAAGCTGCCCAACGGCGTACGTATCGCCGGCCCCAGCATCCGCATCCTGCGTGCCCATCCGGAGTACGTGGCACGGGCGCACCGCGCGGGCAACGAGGTGCACGTGTGGACGGTCGACGAACCGGAGGACGTCGAGCTGTGCGTACGGCTCGGCGTCGACGCGATCATCACCAACCGTCCTCGCCAGGTACACGCCCAACTCGCGCGCGGGCGGGCCGGTTGAGAAGCCGGCGAGCCTGGCGGACGGAGTGCACCGGCGCACTCGGCGCTTATTGCAGACACGCGAGTGCGTCAAGAGAAGAAGAGTGGCCGGTTTCCGCCGCACTCTCCTGGGGCATTCATCCCGATGGCGTGGGGCAAAGGAGGTCTCGGGGGTGGCGTTGGTGGTGGCACAGGAGGTGCCTACTTCGTCGACCATGGCCGTGCCCCATGGTCCGTCGGGTGTACGAGTCGCACGGCGCAGGATGCGCGACGAGCTCCGCGCATGTGGCGCGCCCGATACGGTGATCGATGATGCGACGTTGATTCTTTCCGAACTCCTCAGCAACGCGTGCCGGCACGCACGCCCACTGCACGAGGAAGCGGCCGATCCGGACGGCACGGGCGGCGGCAAGCCGGTCGACACCGTCCGAGCGTCGTGGCGCAGGGATGTACGGGGTGAGGTGACCATCGCCGTCACGGACGGCGGGGGTCCGACCCGCCCACTTCCGGCCAAGCCCTCCGTCACCGCACGCGGCGGCAGAGGGCTGGCCATCATCACGGCTCTCGCCCGCGACTGGGGCGTGCGCTCCGAACCGGACACCCCGACGGATCAGCCACCAGGTGTGACGGTCTGGGCGGTGCTGCGGCCGGAGAGCTCGTTCAGCGGCCGGGTCGCCGCCAGCCTGGGCGACTTCGGCGACGGTCTCGACGGCGAGTTCGACCTGGCCTCGGTGGAAGAGCTCAAGTAGCCGACGGCAACGGGACGACGGGCAGACGGTCACAGCGAGGGCTGAACGGGGCGCACCCGCACGGCAGGCACTAGCCACACAGCAGGCACAGGAGCCACACAGCAGGCACAGGCCCGCGCGGGCAGCGTCTCGCGCGCTCCAGCTACTAGGATCGCGGCGCCCACACACCGCCGCATACCTGGAGAACCGCTCGTATGGCCAAGAAGCGCCGACCCCAGACAGCCGCCGCCGCGCCCGCCGGGAGCTTCCCGGTGGTGGGAGC
This sequence comes from Streptomyces oryzae, assembly GCF_017676365.1. Classification (GTDB taxonomy): domain Bacteria; phylum Actinomycetota; class Actinomycetes; order Streptomycetales; family Streptomycetaceae; genus Streptomyces; species Streptomyces oryzae. The sequence goes on along the minus strand of NZ_JADKMA010000209.1, from coordinate 10,616 downwards.
CCGGCAGCCGTGCCCCTGCGGTTCGGGCCGCCGCTACAAGGCGTGCCACGGCAGGGCGGCCGCGCAGGCGGCCACCGAGCTGGTCCGCCGCCCGTTCGAGGGGCTGCCGAACGAGAGCGACTGGGTCGCGATGCGCGAGCTGGTGCCCGCCGCCACGGCACGTCTCACTCTCAAGGACGGGCTGCCGGAGGGCGTTCCCGCAGTGACGCTCGCGACGGTGCTGCCGATGGCCTGGCCCGCGCTGCGCCGCGACAACGGCGAGGTCCTGCTGGGCCTCCAGAACGACACCGCGTCCGGCGACCTCAGCCGCGATCTGGCGGACACGCTCAGCCGGGCGCTGGCGGCCGAGCCGGGCACGCCCGTCGCCGCGGGACGGCCGGCACCGGACGCTCCGCGGCTGCAGGACCTGTTGGACCTGAGCGCACCGTTCGAGCCAGAGGTCCACTCGGGGTTCGAGTTCTGGCTGGACGGTGACGAACAGCCGGCCGGCGAGGTGGCCGCATCACTGGAGAGCGCCAACGCGGCCGCGATCCCGACCGCCCGGCTCACGGGCGTCGAGGGCGCCTACTGGTGCGAGGCGCCCGAGAAGAACCACCTGCGCTGGGTGATGACCCACCCCGAGGAGCAGCTGCTGGACGCGCTCGCACGGCTGCACGCCGCCGGGGCCTCGGCACTGGGTGAGCCGGGCGGAGCTTCAGGAGCCGAGGGCTCCCGGCTGGTGGGCTCCTTCCGCGCGCACGGACTGACCGTGCCGGTGTGGGACCTTCCGTCGGAGATGAGATCGGAGGACTGCGAGAAGCCCGCGGCCGCGTTCGCCGAGCGGCTGGCCGAGGCGCTGGCGGTGACGGCGCCACTGACGGCCGAGGAGCGCCGGGCCCGCAGCGGTCTCACCAATCGTCAGGTGACGCTCAACTGAAGGCGGTCGGCGGATTCGGTGAGGGGCACACGGAGGACTTGTGAGCGTGACTCCGGTCACATCACCGCCCCAACTTGCTCTACTCGCAGGTAAATCGGCGTCCGGATCTGGGCGATCGAATTTGCTAACAGCCGATCTCTTGTTACCGTTCTAGGAGCCCGGTCGCTGGTGCATCCCCCGTCGCCAGCGACCGGGTTCTTTTGTGCCCGGCTCCGGGCGGCCTCCGCGCTCTGCGGCTAACTCCCGGCGCTCTGCGGCGAGTTGCCTCAGCGCTGCCGCTGGCCGCTCTTCGCCCGCAGCGGTCGCCGGCCCTCCGCATGGCCCACCTCGACCACTGCGGAGAACACCTCCCGGCCCGGCTGCGCGGCCTTCACACCGCGGCCGTGCGGCGTCTCGCACACGCCCCGTTCACCGCCCCCGCGAACCGTGCAGTGCGCCTTCGCCGTCCGCCCGTCGGGCCGGTGGAGGGTGAGGAGGGCGGGGAGGCGGTGTGCGGTCGGGTTGCGGTAGTACGCGCGGGCCCAGGTGGCGCCGTCGGCGGTCAACACGCAGGCGCGGACTGTCACACCTTCGGGGGAGGCGATTTCCGGCCCGCAGGATGTGGCGGGACGGGCCCCGGTCGGCGGACGGACATCGGAGGGGTGCGCCTCGGGAGCGGCGTCATCGGCACCGGAACCGCCACCGGCACCGGCCTCGCCGCGCCGGCCCTGGTCCTGTTGCTGGTTCTGGTGCTGGTGGGCGGCACGGAACGCTTTCGCCGCCAGCCTCGTGTCCTGGCCTGCCACCGCCGCGGCGAGCGCCAGCGCGACAGCGAGCGCGATCGCGCTGGCGAGCGTGACCGCGCGGAGCCGGGAGGTGCGCTGTTGCGGCTGGTGCATGAGAGGACCCACCTGGGACGCGAGCGAGGGGGAGGAGGCCCGGGCCGACTGATGAGGTGAACATACCGGGGTCAACGGGCCGCTGGTGCGACGGCAGCCCGTTTCCCGCACAACTCCGGTCGGCTCCTACCCGTACGGGTGAATACGCGCCGCGCTCCGGTGGTGGGCAATCCTCAGCGCCCGGCCCCAGCAGCCCCCGCACCAATGGGTCGGCCTCGGCGGATCCCTGGTTGCTCCGTGGTTGATCCCTGGTTGATCCCCGGTTGATCTCCGGTGGCTCTCCGGTCGGTCCGCAGCGGATCAACCGGTGGGCCGCCCGGCTCGGCCTCAGTAGGCCAGCCGGCTCCCGTTGTCCGGTGTCGCGCAGCTCTCCTCGACCAGCACGTCGAGCAGCGTCTCCATCCGGGGCAGCCACGGCCGTCCCTCGGCACCGCGGTCGGGCTCCCGCTCCCAGCGGACCTTCCCCGCCCCGGTGAGCGAACCGGGCAGCGCCACATAGCCGCCGTCGCCGTGGAACCGCAGCGAACTGGGCACCCGGTCCTGGGCGTACAGCAGTTCGCCCAGCTCTTCGAGGGCGTAGGGCTCGACGAGGACCGAGAAGCGGGTGGGTGTCGCGATCACCGGGCCGACCCGGACGCCGGTGCGGTCGAACGTCGCCAGGGCGCGCGCTCCGGCGACGGCCGGGAGGCTCAGCGCGCACGGCGCCGTACGGCCGGTGGCGAGAATGACGGGTGCGTCCGGCCGGTTCTCCCACCACCAGCGCACCATCGTCGGATCGGCGGTGGCCGCCAGCAGCACCGGCTCGAAGGGGTGCGCCCCCGGCACCACGCACTCGGGGTCGGGGCACGCGCAGACGGCTGCGGCACCGCGGGCTCCCGGGGAGGCGAGCGCGGCTCCCGGCACCACCGGCCAGTGCCACTCGCCGGCCGCCGTCAGCGCCATGTTCCGCATCGGTGACCTGTGGTTGTACCGTCCGGACCGCCCCCAGAACCGTTGGCCCTGGAGCTGCGCCCAGGCCCGGAGGGAGCGCCTTCCGAGGATCTCGCGCATGAGCGCTCGTCCTTTCCGTGAACGCCGAACAACGCCTACTACGCAAACACAGCGAACATCGCCAACTGGTCGTGCCGACCGCTCTCCAGCTCAATACACCACGTGAAACTCTGGTGACCATGCGTGCCGAACAGCGCATCATGTTGCAGGCCGAGCGTGGAACGTGGCGGGGGGTGGCGCATGCATGGCGTTCGCGCTTGTGGACTGCCACCTGCGCCGATGCTGCTTGTACTTGCTCGTTACTTGCTGCGCTCGTAATCCGCTCGTACCGCGCCTGTGCTGCCTGGTGCAATCCTGCGGCTGGTGCCCTCCCGCAAGAAGCGGGCGGGTCGGGGGGCCCGCTGCTCCCTAGGACGCCATGACTCTCCACAGGGTTCCGTACCCGCAACGGCAGTGCCAACGCGCTGCCGAATGGCCTCAGTCGACAGCAGTATGCACGCCACGTGGGCGATTTTCCGCCAATCTTTCCACACCTCGGCCAGCCCTCGTGAGGCGGGTCCCCTCCAGAGACATTCTCGGCACCGCAGCGCACGTGCTGGACATGCCCCAACGGCATGTGTAGATGTAGTGGCATTGATAGCGGAGCAGCATGACATGGGGGTTTGCGATGCTATTGGGACAGTTCACCCGCAGCCTGAGCCGCCGCCCATGACCTCCCCGCACCTGCCGAAAGTGGCTGGAATCCAACCGGTGGTCTCCTCGAACTCCTCGACGAACGCAGCGGCCTCCTCCGCTGCGGCACCTGCCGGTTCCACGACGTCCACAACCTCTCCCGGTGCTCCGGGCTCTTCGAACGCCAGGTCGTCCGCCGCGTCAGCAGCGGATACGTCAGCGCAGACCGCTCCCCCCGAGGCCGGAGGCTCGCTGGCCGACCGCAACCGGATCTGCGACCTCTCCTCGCTCCACGACCTCACCACTCGGCTCGTCCGCACCACGAGCCTCGACACAGCGCTCCGCGAGACGCTGCGCGCCGGTTCCACGCTTCTGGGCGCCCCCCGCGGCATGATCGCGCTGGAGCCCGGCACCGACCCCGGAAGCGAGCCCTCCAGCACCCCGGGCCGCGTCCCGGAGCGCACCATCGGTCTCGGTCTCGGCCGCGCCGACCTCGGCCAGATCGAGACCGTCCCGCGCTCCTCCGCCGCGTACGCGCGCATCCTCGACGCACAGCCGGGCCCCGGCACGGTGACCGAGGGGCACGCGCCGGCCGCTATGGACGAGCCGTTCAAGCCCGGTTGCGGCGACGGCCCCGCCCGGGACGACGAGGCCGCCACCTCCGGCACACCGTCCGCTTCCGCCCCGGCCCGCGGTATCGCCTGCCCCGACATCGCCGCCGACCAGGAGCTCTCCCCCCGGCACCGGGAGGTCGCGGCCCGCCTCGGCTACGCGGCCACCTACGCCGTGCCGCTCACCACCGAGTCCGGCACCCTGCTGGGTGCGGCCGTCTGGCTCTACGACGAACCCGGCGAGCCCACGCCCCGTCAGCGGGAGTTGCTCGGCAGCTATCTGCTGCACGCCACCGAGCACTGCGCACGGCTGGGCGAACTCGCCCGCACCCGCGCGGACATGGCGACCCTCGGCGAGGAGCTGCTGCCCAGCACGCTGCCCCGCGTCCCCGGTGTCTCGCTCGCCGTGCGGCACCGTACGGGCCCGTGCGGCGGCGGGGACTGGTACGACGCGCTGCCGCTGCCCGACCGGGCCGTGGGGCTCGCGGTGGGCGGGGTCACCGGCAGCGGCCCTGCAGCGGTGGCCGCCATGGGACGGCTGCGGGCCTCCCTGCGCGCGTACGCGGTGATGGAGGGGGAGGACCCGGTCGCCGTACTGTCCGACCTGGAGCTGCTGCTGCGGCTGACCGAGCCGTCCTGCTCGGCGACCGCGCTGTTCGCCTACGCCGAGCCCGCCACCCGCAAGGTCCTGCTCGCCGGGGCCGGGCACTGTGCCCCGCTGATCGTCGGGCCCCGGCGCATCGAGCCGGTGGAGACGGCCGTCTCTGCGCCGTTGGGCATGCTGGCGTGCTGGGAGGCGCCGAGCGCGGAGGTCGTGCTGCAGGAGGGCGAGACACTCCTGTGCTACACGGACGGACTGCTGCACCGTACCGGCCACTCCATGGACCGCGCTTTCGCCCGGCTGCGGTCGGCCGCCGCCTCGGCCCCGCGCGCGGCCCGGGAGGACCCGGAAGCCCTCGTCGACCACGTGCTGCGCACAGTGCTGCCGGGACCACTGGCCGATCTGCCGGACCATCCGGAGGACGTCGTCCTACTGGCGGCCCGATTCTGAGGAACGCGCGCCCGCGCCCGCGCCTGCATGCGCACCCGCATGTGCATCCGCACAGCTGAACGTCACATGCGCGCAGGTGTGGACCTGTGGGCCCCCGCCCATACGATGGAAGGTGGTTTTATCCGTCAAAGAGGAGGCAGACGTGGCAGACGCCGCCGGCGAGCAGCCGATCAAGCAGCGGAAGAACGGCCTGTACACGGGCGTCTCCGACGAACTCGCCGCGAACATGAAGTCCGGCTGGGGCGACACCGAGCTGCGCGACCTGGAGCCCGTCCCGCAGGTCGCCGAGCTGGCCGGGCGGCGCGAGCGGCTGTCGGCACGCTTCCCCGGCGAGCGTCTGGTCATCCCCGCGGGCAACCTCAAGACCCGGTCCAACGACACCGAGTACCCCTTCAGGTCGTCCGTCGAATACGCCCACCTCTCCGGCAATCAGACCGAGGACGGCGTGCTGGTCCTGGAGCCCACCGGCGAACGCGGCCACAGCGCCACCCTCTACCTGCTGCCCCGCTCCAACCGTGAGAACGGCGAGTTCTGGCTGGACGGCCAGGGCGAGCTGTGGGTCGGCCGCCGGCACAGCCTCACCGAGAGCGAGAAGCTGTACGGACTGCCCTGTGCCGACGTACGGACAGTGGCCGACACGCTCCGGGAGGCCACAGGCCCGGTCCGGGTCGTACGCGGGTACGACGCCGGCGTCGAGGCGGCGCTGGCTGACAAGGTGACCGCCGAGCGTGACGAGGAGCTGCGGAGCTTCCTGTCCGAGATGCGGCTGGTCAAGGACGAGTTCGAGATCGGCGAGCTGCAGAAGGCCGTCGACTCGACAGTGCGCGGCTTCGAGGATGTCGTACGGGTCCTCGACAAGGCGGAGGCCACCTCCGAGCGCTACATCGAGGGCACCTTCTTCCTGCGCGCCCGGGTGGAGGGCAACGACGTGGGCTACGGCTCCATCTGCGCGGCCGGCCCGCACGCCACCACGCTGCACTGGATGCGCAACGACGGCCCGGTGCGCTCGGGCGAGCTGCTGCTGCTCGACGCGGGTGTGGAGACGCACACCCTGTACACCGCCGATGTGACCCGCACCCTGCCGGTCAACGGGCGTTTCAGCGCACTGCAGCGCAAGATCTACGACGCGGTGTACGAGGCGCAGGAGGCGGGCATCGCCGCCGTCAAGCCCGGTGCTAAGTACCTCGACTTCCACGAGGCGGCGCAGCGGGTGCTCGCCACCAGGCTGGTCGAGTGGGGTCTGGTGGAGGGCCCGGTGGAGCGAGTGCTGGAGCTGGGCCTCCAGCGGCGCTGGACGCTGCACGGCACCGGCCACATGCTCGGCATGGACGTGCACGACTGCGCGGTCGCGCGCCGGGAGACGTACGCCGAGGGCACGCTGGAGCCCGGCATGTGCCTGACGGTGGAGCCCGGGCTGTACTTCCAGGCGGACGACGAGACGGTGCCCGAGGAGTACCGCGGCATCGGGGTACGCATCGAGGACGACATCCTGGTGACCGAGGACGGCAACCGGAACCTGTCCGCCGCACTGCCGCGCAGCAGCTCGGACGTGGAGAGCTGGATGGCGAAGCTGCGGGCGTGACCCCGGCCGGGCAGCGCGAGATCAGCAGCACGAGATCATTCGAGCGCTGCCACGAGGAGACAGCCGCACAGCGCGAGCCTGCTGAGCGATGTCACCGACACAGAGAGAAGAGAGCACGCATTGGTCTCCCCGTTGCGGACCGGACTGCTGTCCGCGTTCCCGTTCCTCGCCATGGGTGTGGTCGGTGCCGTCGACATGATGGGCGGGTCCGGGATCGGCTTGCAGCCGATGATGGCGCTCGGTCCCGCGTTCGCCGGGCTCACCGGCGGCAAGCGGCGCACCGCGCTGGTCGGTGCGCTGGCGCTGGCGCTGTCGATCGCGCTGAGCCTGTACAACGACCAGTTCGGTGAACGGCGCGGCAACGCGACGCTGATCTCCGTCGCGGGCGTCTCGGTGGCCGCGCTGGTGGCGACCGCGATGCGGCAGAAGCGGGAGGCCGAGCTGGCCAATGTGCGCTCCATCGCGGAGGCGGCCCAGCGGGTGCTGCTGCGCCCGGTACCGCGCGGTGCCGGGCGGCTGCGGGTCGCCGTCTCCTACACCTCGGCCGTCGCCGAGGCGCGGATCGGCGGCGACCTGTACGAGGTGGTCACCTCGCCGCACGGCGTACGCGTGATCATCGGCGACGTCCAGGGCAAGGGGCTGGAGGCGGTCGAGACGGCCGCAGTGGTGCTCGGCGCCTTCCGGGAGGCCGCCTACGACGAGCCGGACCTGCCGACCGTCGGAGAGCGCCTGGAACGGGCCCTGGACCGGCACCTGCTGGGCGAGAAGTTCGTGACCGCAGTGCTCGCCGAGGTGCCGCACGGGGCGCACACCGAGAGCGCGACACTGCTCAATTTCGGGCACCCGGCGCCGCTCGCGGTCCGGCAGGACGGCAGTGTGCACTTCGCCGAGCCGCCGCAGCGCTCCCTGCCACTGGGGCTCGGCCTGCACGGCAGTGAGCCGCCACGCCCGCACGAGGTGCCGTTCGCACCGGGCGACCAACTGCTGCTGTACACCGACGGCGTCACCGAGGCGCGCAACCCGGACAACCACTTCTACCCGCTGGACGAACGCGCCCACCTGCTCAAGGACACCGACGCCGAGGGCGCACTGGAGGCCGTACGGCAGGACCTCCAGGAGCACGTACGCTCCCCGCTGCACGACGACGCTGCCATGCTGCTGCTGCGCTACCGGAACCCCTCGGGCGGCCAGGAAGCGGTCAGGAGGCAGTCATGAGGTGTCCGTCGCGGCGGGCGAGCACCTTGTCGAAGCTGACGACCGCCCCGCCGTGGCCCGGCCGGTTGCGCAGCCGTACGTGGTCGGCGAGTGACTCGATCAGGGACAGCCCCCGCCCGCTCTCCGCCTCGTTCGCACAGCGCGCCGGGTTGTAACCGGCGGGGAAGCCGGGCCCGGTGTCCGCCACCTCGATACGGCAGCGGTTGCCCTCCAGATAGGCGGAGACGCGGTAGGCACCCGCCATGTCACCCGCGGAGCTGCCGTGCTCCACCGCGTTGGCACACGCCTCGGACAGGGCGAGGCACATGTCGTAGGCCACGTCCGGGTCGACGCCGGCCGAGGCCATGGAGCTCAGCAGGAGCTGGCGCGCGAGCGGCACACTGGCGGCTTCGCGCCGTAGCCGGAGAGACCACCACAGGCTGCTCATGCTCACCCTCCATGCGGCTCGACACACGGATACCTATTGCCTGCCCGCACCAGCACTACGCGGTGCCGTCGCGATGACCCCCGTACGGCGGAGGGGAGCGGCCTGAGGTGCTGGTCCTGGGGCGCTGCGTGCGGTAAGGCGGGAGCGCGGCCGCGGGTACGCGCCCCCTGCGCCGGAGGGCGCCTGGGCAACGTGACGCGACACACCGGTGGGGCGGTTGAGCATCGGTGGAGCAGGCGTGGCCCTGCTGTGTGCACGCTGAGACGGCGGTGAGATGATGGCGCGGCCATGACTGCCGGTGCGGACCTGAGACTGCTGCGGGCCGCGGTGTTCGCCGCGGTCTGCGTCACCGTGTCCGCCGCCGGGCACCTGCTCGCCGCCGACACCGTGCTGCCCTTCACCACGCTGGCGCTGGGCTTCGGCTGCGTGTTCGTGATCGCCGTCGCGCTGGCCGGGCGGGAGCGCTCCCTGCCGGGCATCGTGGGGCTGCTCTCCTTGGGCCAGATCGCGCTGCACTTGGTGTTCTCGGTGGGCGCCGGGTCGCAGCACGGCCACGCGGGAGCCGCTTCGGCCGCCGGCCGGGAACCGGGTGGGGTACGGGCGCTGGCCGGGAAACTGCTGTGCAACGACAGCGCGATGGGCATGAGCGAGCCCGAGGCGCGGCGGATCGTCGCCCGCGCGGGGCTCGACCCGGATGCCGGCTCCACTGCGGCCGCCGGCGGTACGGGCGGTGCGGCGGAGCACGTCGCGCACGCCGGGCACCACGCCGTCGCGCTGTCCTTCCCGGACACGCCGCTCGACTGCCTGCGCGAAGCCGCGCGGGCCGCGGCCGGCATGTGCGAGGTGCCGATGCTGCTCGGGCACCTGTGCGCCGGGCTGCTGCTCGGCTGGATGCTGCGGCGGGGCGAGGCCGCGCTGTGGCGGCTGGTGCGCCTGTCATACGACGCCGCCGCCGCGGCCGATGAACTGGTGGCCGCGCTCGCGCTGCGTACCGCCCTGGCCTACGTCCGTGCGCTGCACTCCGGGCTGCTGCCCTGGGCGCCCGTGCGGAGCGGCTTCGAGCGGCCCGACGACGAGACGCCGCCCCGGCCGCTGCTGCTGCAGCACTCCGTCCACCGGCGCGGCCCGCCCGCGCGGCCCGCGGACACCTTCGCGCTCGCGGCCTGACGCACTGCGCTCACAACGCTCACCGGGACCGGTCCTTCTCCCGCGCCCCCCGCTCGACGGGGTACGGGCGGCCCGGCCATGACAGCGGCGCGGTGCGGTGCGGGCCCGCGCGCCCGTGTGTCCGCCTCCCCCGCTGTCATGTCACCCGTCCTGTGCCGTACAGGCCGCATGCCTGTTCGCATGCCCTGTGCTGCGCGGGCCGTGTCTCTCAGGAGCTCATTGATGAAGATCGCCAACCGCCGCGCCGCCGCCGTCTGCGCGCTCGCCGCCGGGACCGTCATGCTGGTCGCGGGGCCGGCGTCGGCGCACGTCAGCGTCGACCCGCAGGAGGCCGCCAAGGGCGGTTACAGCACCGTCAACTTCAAGGTGCCCAACGAGAAGGACGACTCCTCGACCGTGAAGCTGGAGGTCACCTTCCCGGCGGACCATCCGCTGGCCTCCGTGATGCCGCAGCCGGTGCCCGGCTGGAACGTCAAGGTCGAGAAGAAGAAGCTGGACAAGCCGATCAAGATGCACGGCGAGAAGATCACCGAAGCCGTCTCCAAGGTCACCTGGAGCGGCGGGAAGGTCGAGCCGGGGCAGTTCCAGCAGTTCCCCGTCTCCATGGGTCAATTGCCCGAGGATGCGGACCAGTTGGTGTTCAAGGCCCTGCAGACCTACGACAACGACGACGTCGTGCGGTGGATCGAGGAGCCCAAGGAGGGGGCAGCAGAGCCCGAGAACCCGGCTCCGGTGCTGAAGCTCGGCGCTGCTGAGCACGGCGATGACGCGGCCGCCTCGGACGACTCCTCGGACGATTCCAAGGCATCCGAGAAGACCGCGGCCTCCTCCGACACCGACTCCGGTTCCGGCTCCGGTTCCGACACCACTGCGCGGGTGCTCGGCGTCGTGGGCATTGTCGTCGGGGTCGCGGGCGTCACCTTCGGTGTGCTGGCGGGGCGGCGCCGGGCGGGGTGATGCCCGCCTGATGACCGTCTGACGCCCGTCTGACGCCCGTCTGACGCCCGTCCGATCCCGGGGCCTGCCCGGGGGCCCGTACCGTCCCGTCGTACGGGCCCGTACGTTGCGCACGGTGGTGCGGCACGGCGCTCGTCGCCGTTCCGCACC
>NZ_JADKMA010000208.1 GCF_017676365.1 Streptomyces oryzae | reverse complement strand
GCACCGGGTCGGGTTCCGAAGGGGGCGCCGGGCCCGGTACGGGTCCGGGCCCAGGTGCGGGCGGCCCCGGACCCGGCCCCGGGGTGGGCGGCTCGGGCTCTCGGCCGGTCGGCTGAAGGATTTCGTACGGGGCGCACATGGTGGTCTCGCAAGCGTTGCTGAGCGGACACATAACGTGAAAGGCCCCGGCCCGCGAAACGGCTGTCCCGGCCGCGGGCCTGGGGGACAGCACCGATATCTTCTGTTCCTCTTCGGGTGGCCGGGGCCGCGCGGGGTGAAACCGGTCCCGGCATCCGCGCGCCGAGCCCCTGCCGTCACGGCATGTTTCCGCGGGGGGTGGTAACTCCGGAGGGCTGTCGAGGCTGCGCCGACCGGGAAGCGGAGGGGGGATCGGCGAGCCGGTCAGGAGGCCGCGATGGAGTATGTGCAGGAGCGCCCATACCGCTTCCGGGTGGAGCCGCGAGACGGGATGCGGGCTCCCGGGGTGGTCTTCGCGTCCCGGGAACTGATGCGGGACGCCGAGAAGTCGCTGGAGCAGGTCGTCAATGTGGCGACACTGCCCGGCATCGTCGGCGCTTCCTACGCCATGCCGGACATCCACTGGGGCTACGGCTTCCCCATCGGCGGAGTGGCGGCGACCGATGTCGCCGACGGCGGGGTGATCTCACCCGGCGGCGTGGGCTTCGACATCTCCTGCGGTGTGCGGCTGCTGGCCGCCGACTGCGACCGGCAGACACTCGAACCGGCGCTGCAGGCCGTCATGGACGGACTCGGCCATGTGATTCCGCGCGGTGCGGGACCGGGCGGGGTCTGGAAGCCGGCCGGACGGCAGGAACTGGAGTCCGTACTGGAGGGCGGCTCCCGGTACGCCGTGGAGCAGGGCCACGGCAACGAGCGGGATCTCCGGCGCTGCGAGGACGGCGGCGCCGTGGCCGAAGCGGATGCCGGCCAGGTCGGCGAGCGGGCCCGCGAGCGCGGACTGGTGCAGGTCGGCAGCCTCGGTTCGGGCAACCACTTCCTGGAGGTCCAGCAGGTTGCCGAGGTCTACGACGAATCGGTCGCCGCCGCGTTCGGACTGGCCAGGGACCAGGTGTGTGTGATGATCCACTGCGGTTCGCGCGGACTCGGCCACCAGATCTGCACCGACCATGTGCGGGCGATGGACAGCGTCATGGCCCGGTACGGCATCCAGGTCCCGGACCGGCAACTGGCCTGTGTCCCGGTCGACTCGCCGCAGGGCCGCGACTACCTCGGAGCGATGGCAGCGGCGGCGAACTACGGCCGCGCCAACCGCCAGTTGCTGGCCCAGGCGGCGCGCCGGGTCTTCCGCCGTACGGCGGGTGCCGGGCTCGACCTCGTCTACGACGTGTCGCACAACCTCGCCAAGATCGAGACACATCGGGTGGACGGCGCTGAGCGGCGGCTGTGTGTACACCGCAAGGGCGCCACCCGGGCCTTTCCGCCCGGCCATCCGGAGCTCCCCGAGGAGCTGCGCGGCGTCGGCCAGCCAGTGCTCATCCCCGGCACGATGGGCACCGCGTCCTACGTACTGACCGGCGTCACCGACGGCGATGCCTTCCACTCGACCTGCCACGGCGCCGGCCGCGCCCTCAGCAGACACCAGGCCGCACGGACCATCGGCGGCAAGCAGCTGCGGGCCCGGCTGGAGGCGGACGGTATCGCGGTCCGCCCGATGTCCCCCCGCAGCCTGGCCGAGGAGACCCCGGAGGCGTACAAGGACGTGGCCGCGGTGGTGGAGGCGAGCGAAGGCGCGGGCCTGTGCCGCAAAGTGGCCCGCCTGGTCCCGCTCGGCGTGGTCAAGGGCTGAACGGGCCGCGCCGCCTGGAGCCGCCGCGTGCAGCCGTGCCGTTGCCGCACAAGACCGGTCATCCGACGTACAAGACCGGGCGTCGTTGCCCTCAGACGTCGACCGTCACCGCGCAGGACCACCCGGAAGGGCCCGGCGCGAGGTGCAGTTCGTTCCATGAGACGGCCTTCGGTGGCGCGCCGGTGACCTGCACCGACGCGAGGTCCGTCACCGTCAGCCGTACGTCCGCCGTTTCCCGGCCCAGGGAGACGCCGCCGCTCTCCGTCCCGACGGCAACGGGCACTTCGCCGTGCACCTCCAGCCGGAAGACGACCTCGTCCAGCAGCGCGGCCAGCAGATCCGCGTCGCTGTCTCCCGCCACCTGTACCTCGCGTACGGAGTGTGCCTCGGCCCCGGAGAGGTCGGCGAAGCAGTCGACCATGCCGAGCACGGCTTCCGACAGACACTGCTCCCGGTCGGCGCCCCACGCCTCGATACGTACGTCGGCGGTGTGCGGTACCGCGCGGTGACCGCGCTCCTCGTGCTGCCGCGACCGCCCGTCGTCCGCGCTCTCCGCCGTCCCGCCGGCCATGGACACCGCCTGCCCTCCCGGCTCAGCGGCCGTGGTGCGGCACGAGGTCCTTCGCCGCCTGCGCGTCGCGTACCGACACCGCGATCCGGGCGAACGGAGCCTTCCCGTACGTCTCGACGACCACGACGGGCTTCCATGGATGCACCGCGATGAAGTCCTGTCCGTCCTCGTGCCGCCAGACGCCGAGATGCGACATGCCGGGCAGGTAGCTGGTCCGCCTGGGCCGCCCCCGCAACGGCCGCCACCAGGCCGACGCCTCCTCCACCCGGGCCACCGCTGACAGCGGCACCCGGATCTGGCGGTGCCCCGTGGCGACCTTCTCCCACCAGGCCGGTCGGACGACAAGGTCGTCCCCCTTGATCAGCAGCCGTGCCATCGCCTCGGTCCCGTCTCTGCCGTGCAGCCGTGCAGCCGTGCAGCCGTGTGCCCGTGTGCCCCGCGTTCGGGCTCTCTCCCAGGCTGGGCGCTGCCGGCCGGTTCCGCACTTCAGGGGCGTCCGAGGAGCATTCGGGCAGCCCGATCAGGTGTAGGGACCCACCCCGCTGGCAACGCACGGGGGGCGAAGACGGCCCGTGGCGGCAGTGCGCCGCCGCGCGCCGCAGCGCAAGCAGTCAGGAGAAGATCATGGCCCAGCAGATCAGCGAAATCATGACGGCCGACCCGATCACCGTCACGCCGCAGACCGAGATCAGCGAGATAGCGCGGCTGATGCGGGACGAGGACTTCGGTGAGGTTCTGGTCAGCGAGCGGGATCACCTTCGTGGCGTGGTCACCGATCGGGACCTCGTCGTCCGCGCGCTGGCCGACGACCTCGACACGCACTCCACCAGGGCCCAGGACGTGTGCAGCAGCGACATCGTCACCTGCACACCGGATGCGGGGATCGACGAAGCCGTGCGGCTGATGCGCGAGCACGCGGTCCGCCGCCTGCCCATCGTGGACGGCGACGAACTCGTCGGCACGGTCACCATCGGCGACATCGCCCTGGAGCGCGACCCCGACTCCGCGCTCGCCGATGTGAGCTCGGCGCAGCCGAACCGCTGACCACGCACCCACGATCGGGGCCGCCTGCGCAACTGCCCAGGACGGCCCCTAGAGTGCGGCGCCATGAGCTCCCCCATGGTGCCGCAGAGGCTGCCCGGACGGCTGTACGCCGCCTTCCACGCCGTCGGCCTTGAGTGGCCCGACCTGCCGCTGGAGCGGTACGCGGCGCTCGCCCGTACCGCCCGGGAGGCCGGTTCCCGACTGGTGGACGGAACGGCGGCGCGTCAGCTCGCCGGCCAGGCCCGGGTCCTGGAGGCCTTCGTCCGGGCCATGTCCGAGGCGGAGAACGCCTTCCACCAGGAGCTGCAGGAGCTGACCGAGGAGCACGGCGGGCCGGTCGGCATCTCCCGGCACCGTGACCACCCTTGTGTGACACAGGTCCGGGACCGCTGGCGCGAGCACGCTGCCGCCACAGTCGAGCACGCCTTCCGGGTGCGGACCGAACATCTGCCCCTGACCGTGGAACTGCTGGAGCGCACAGGTGCGGTGCCCCTGGTGCCCGACTACGCGGACGCGGATGCCTGCCCCTGGCTCCCCGGCCTCGCGGCAGCGGGCGCGTACGACGGTGCAGCCGCACCGACCGCGGGACGCAGCCTCGCGGCGGAGGCTCTGCTGCGCTGGAGCGGGGATCTGTGCGGTCCTGCCGTATGCGTGCTGACGGGCGCTTCAGGAGCGGGGAAGACGCACCTGCTGTCGTGGTTCACGGACTCCACGTTCAAGGACTGGGCGAGCCTTTCCACTGGAGGCCCGGTCTCTTCGGCTGCTGTCCCCGCCGACGGACGCGACGTGGCCGAGTGCGTTGCCCGCGTCCTGCGCGCACAGTTCGCCGGTGACGGATCCGTTCCCGGGGACGGTGACCTGTCCGTCGCCGAGGACGCCGACTACCGGGCGCTGCTCTCCGCGGTGGCCGGGCGCGGCGAACCCCTGACAGTCACGGTGGCCGACCTCGGCTCCGGTCCCGAAGCCGCCCGGCTGGTCGAGCAGTTGATCCGCCCCCTCGCCGAAGTGCCGTGCGTGAGGGTGCTGGTGGAGGCCCGCGACCCTGCAGTCCTGGCGCCGGTCCGGCACGCGGTACTGGACCTGGACGACCCCCGCCTCACCGACCCCGCGGCCTTCGCCGCGTGGTACGAGGCAGCGGCCGCGACCCTGCCCGGCGCCTCGCCTTTCGCCCCCGAGGAGATCTATCCGAATGTGGGCCTGGCCGCGATCGCCGCACGGGCGCGGGGTTCGGCGGCGGATGCGCCGGGCCCTGCCGTGGACGAGCGGGTGTGCGCGGCGTGGCTCGACGGTCACGGCGCACCGGCCCGGGATGCGGCGGCCACGCTCTCCCTCGCCCAGGGGCCGATGACCGAGTCGGTGTGGCGGCTGTTGCACTGCGCCCGGCATCCGGACGATACGGGGGCGGCTTCCGCAGCGGTGGACGCGGCCGCCGCCGCGCTGCCCACCGTGGAGCCCGGCACCCCTGTGTACGCGCTGCGCCCCGCCTGTCTTGTACGGGCGGCGGCCCGCCTGCTGCCTCCGGCGCCGGGCGGTAACGCGGCGCACCATCGCGACGCCGTGGCCGTCATGGCGGGCTGGCCCGTATCCGAACGGCTCGGACCCGCCGACTACGTCACCGAGCACCTGCCCGCCCATGTGCGGCGCGCCGGACTGGCAGGGCCCGGCGACGTGCCGCCGCGCGCGCCCTGCCCGCCCCCGGTACGGGTGACGCGTCCGCTGCTGGAAGAGGTCTTCGGCGAGGACGGTCTGCTGAGACTTCCGGCCCGTCTGCTCCACCCACGGATGACCCACGGACCGACCCGGCGTTTCCTGACCGAGGTCGGGATACCGGCCGGCGGCATCGACCCGCACTTCTGGGCGGACACACCGCTGCGCTGCCATCTCCCGGTCAGCGAGGAACCGGCCTGGCAGGAGGTGTCCGAGCGACTGCGTGCAGCAGAAGGGCTGCCCGGCCCGCTCGAAGACCTCTTCCATCTGGACTTCCTGGTGTACGGCGATCTGCTTCTCGACGGCCGTACGGGCCTGGTGTACGAGGTCGACGAGGGGTTCGAAGGGGTGCTGCCGGCCCATCGCGATCTGGAGTCCTACGCGTATCTGATGTACGCGCTCCACCGCGGCCTGCGGCGCTGGCGCGTCGACGCGAAGGACGCACACCGGGACGCCAGGTACTGGGTCGCCGACGACCTCGTACTCGCGCTGCGTGCCTACGATCCACTGCCGTTCGCGGACCCGGAACGGATCTGGGCGGGGCACTTCGACGACCTGGCCGACGGCATCTGGAGCCCCGGCACACCGGAGTGAGGCTGCCGGCCGCTGCCACATTGGCGTCGCACACTGTCTACCGATGAGTAGTGCGGGGCCATACGCTTTCCGGCCATGATGGACGCACGGATGCGCCACGGCAGGGCAGCGCTCGCCTTCAGCTTCTTTGCGCAGGGCGTCGCCTTCGCGCTGCTGGTGACCCGCATCCCCGCCGTACAGGACCGGTACCGGATATCCGACGCCCTGCTCCCCGTCTTCCTCGCGGCGGTGCCGGTGCTCGCGGGTGCCGGGAGCGTAGGTGCCGGGCAACTGGTCAAGCGGGTACGGCCGAGCCTGGTCCTGCGCTGGTCGCAGCCCGTGGTGCTGCTCTCGCTGCTCGGCGTCGCCGCGGGGCGGGGCGTGGTCCAACTGGCGGTCGCACTGGGCGTGTTCGGGCTGGCCGTCGGTGCGCTGGACGCGTCGATGAACATGCTCGGGGTGAGCCTCCAGCACACGTACGGCCGCAGCATCATGCTCGGTTTCCACGCCGCGTACAGCCTCGGCGGCATCCTCGGCGCGACGGCCGCCTGGCTGGGGGCGCACGGGCAGCTGCCGCTCCTCGTGTCGTATCTGCCGGTGGCCGCGGTACTGCTGCCCGCCGCACTGGTGGGCAGCAGGTGGTACGTGGACGCGGCCGCCCCGGACCCGGAAGGCGCGGGGGAGCGGCCGGCCGAGGCGGCGGTGGCGTTCCGCCTGCTGCTGCCGCTGTGCCTGGTGATGACCTTCGCGTACATCGGGGACTCCACCGTCTCCAACTGGAGCGCGAAGTACCTCCAGGATGTGCTGGGAAGTTCGGAGCAGCTGGCCACCGTTCCGTACAACGTCTACATGGCGACCACGCTGATCGGCCGCTCGCTGGGCGATCTGGGGGTGCGGCGGTTCGGCGCCGTGGCCGTCGTCCGGGCGGGCACACTGCTGGCGGCGCTCGGTTTCGCCACGGTGGCGGCGGCCCCGGGCGCGTGGGTCGGCATGCTCGGCTTCACCCTGCTCGGACTCGGCCTCTGCGTCCTCGTACCGCAGACCTTCGCCGCGGCGGGCCGGCTCTTCCCGGGCGCCTCGGACGCCGCCGTCGCTCGGCTCAACATCTTCAACTACGTCGGCTTCCTCGTCGGATCGCCGCTGGTGGGGGCGCTGGGCGGGGCGTGGAACTACCGCGCCGCGATGCTGGTCCCGATGGCACTGGTGCTGGTGACCCTGGTGTACGCCACCTCGTTCGCACCCCGTCGGCCGGCCGGCGGGCGCTTGCTCCGTCGTCCCGGCTGATCGGCCGGCGTCACTCCGTCTGCAGCGTCTCCGAAAGGAGCGACAGCAGCCGGTCCCAGTGCCGTTCCAGCCCCTCCGGGCTGAAGGCGGGGGTGTCGGCCATCGTGAAGCCGTGGACCGTGCCCGGGTAGACCTCCGAGGTGTAGTCGACCCCGCCCTCGTCCAGCGCCTTGTCGAGTGCGGCCACGTCGTCCCGCGTCATGGAGGCGTCGTTCTCGGCATGCCCGAGGTGTGCACGGGCCGCGATCCGTCCGACGACGCGGTGCGGGCTGTCCGGCGCCTCGGTCACGAGCTGGCCCGCATGGAAGCTGCCGACGGCACCGACCCGCTCCGGGTACGCGGCAGCCGTACGCAGCGCCAGCATGCCGCCCATGCAGTAACCGGTCACGCCTGCCTTCCCGTTCCGCACCTGCGGCTGCCGCGCGAGAAAGTCGAGGTAGGCGCCGGCGTCCCGGACGGCGTTCCCACTCGAATGGGACTCCAGCATCGGGAAGACCCGGCCCATGAACGCCTCCCGCTCCTCCGCCCTGCTCAGGTCGGGCAACTCGGCCACGGGGGCGCGGCCGTGCCGGTAGAAGACGTTGGGGGCCAGCACGTAATAGCCGTGCGAGGCCAGCTCGGTGACCATCTCCTTGATCACCGGTCGCAGTCCGATGATGTTCATGTAGAGGAGCACGCCGGGGTAGCTGCCGTCTTTCTCCGGGCAGGCCGCGTAGGCGTCGGCCGTGCCGTCGGGGGTGGGGATGTCCACGGTGCGGAAGTGCATGGGGGACCTTCTTCAATGGATAGCTGCCTTGGACAGTTGGTGCTCTCCGTCCTACCACCGCGGACGGGGAGGGAGCGGTTCGGGGCTGGGAGCGCTGGTCGGTTCCGTCGGCCCCGGCTCCTGAGAGCTCGTCAGGCAGAGGTAGGCATAGCCGTTCTCGCCCCGGCTCAGCGCCTTTCGCCGGGCTTCCTCAGCTTCGTCCTCGCAGCCCTTCGGTACGGTCGCGTCGCCGACCGCCGGGGGCGCTGAGGACCGCCCGCCGTGGGAATCGTCCTTCGGCTCCGGGCCGCTGGGCTGGAGCACGAGTGTGGCTGTACCCCCGGCGACGACCAGGAGCAGCCAGACACCGCCGGCCCACTGCCATGCACGTCGCTTCCGCGTCATATCCGGTCCTCGATCACATCTCCGAGTTCGAAAGCCCCGGCGGAGTCTGTCATCCCGGCGGCCAACTCGCACACGGAACCGCGATCTTGTCGGCCGCCCCAGGGTCCGAGGGCGCCGGCCCGCTGCTCCTGCTCCCGGTAGTCGCTCGGGGTGATGCCGTACGCGGTGCGGAAGGCGCGGGTGAAGTCCCCAGGGCGCGGGTACCCCCAGCGGGCCGCGATGGCGTGGATGGGTATCCGGCTCTTGCGGGGATCGGCGAGGTCCCGTCGGCAGCGCTCCAGCCGCCGGCTGCGGATCCAGGCACCGATGCTCGTACCGTGCTGCTGGAACAGCCGGTGCAGGGAGCGCAGCGAGATGTGGTGGGCTGCCGCCACCTCGCCAGGGGTGAGGGCGGGGTCTCCCAGGTGGCACTGAACGAACGCGGTGATGCGGAGATACAGGACGTGCTGCCGGGAGTCGGCCGGAAGATCCGCCGCGCGGTCCAGATGGTCGGCGAGAACAGCGGCGGCCAGATCGAGGGCGACGGTGCCGAGCCGGGTCGCGTCCTGCCTCAGGCGCTCGTAGCCGTCCCGCGCCACCCGGGTCAGGAACTCCGCCAGCAGCCGGCCGGTTCCCCGGTCGCCCGGCAGCGGACGGGCGAGCACCGGATCGAACCGGTGGCCACGCAGAGGGAGAACGGAGCGTGGGATCTGGAGGAGCAGGGCCTCACCGTCGGCGTAGGAGTCGAACGGACGAGAGCTGTCGAACAGCAGCAACTCCCCGGGCCGCGCAGGTGCGTTGCGCCGGTTCTGCTCGATGATGTGGGGGCCGGAGCGGACCAGCGCGAGCTGTATGCACTCCGGGTCGGAGACGCGGATCAGCCTCGGCGTGCGGATCGAGCTGAACGAGGAGTACGCCATGGTCGAGAGCTGCACCGGTCCCAGTGAGGCCGTGGTGAGGGAGCCGCGGAAGGTGTCGGTGCCGACCAGCCGGAAGTCGGTCGGCATGACCGCGTCCCGGACGAACTCCGCCCATGCGGGAAGAGCATCTGCCTGGGCGAAGTCCTTGCTGTCGAAGACCTTCTCCACGATCCGCCAACGCCCCCTCCGTCGTCATGGTCGGTCCATTCTCCGTGTCAGCCCGCTCCATAATCGAAACGGTCCGTTCCACGAGTGTTCTGATCAACTGCCCGGCGGTCTTGGCATGTTCCTCAGGAAAATGCCCGGAACACGCCCGGGCCGCGGGACATATGCGTAGTCTGAGCCTTACTGTCCGTGGCCGGGTGGTGCCGGCCGTGACGTGGGGTGCCGCGCAGGGGAGGGGAGTGCAGCGTGCCCGGAATCGACGAGTGCCTCCTGGAGGCGATGCGCTTACCCGGAGCACGCAGTGCCGCCGTCGTGGACTGGGTCAGCGGGCTGGCGCTGGGCGTCGCCGGGGACCCGCCCGGCAGTGACCCCGAGGCCACCGCTTGCGAGACCGCGGAGCTGGCCAGGATGGTCGCCGAGTACCGCTCACTCGGCCCGCTCTCCGCAGCCGGAGCTGCGCCGGCGGACCCGAGCGGACAGGACGCCGGGACGGCACCGGTGGCACCGGCCGTCGAGGACGTCATCGCGACGAACCACGACAGCTACCACCTGCTGCGGTTCGTGACCGGCGCACTCGACGGCACCCTCTTCGTCCACCTGTGGCTGGCCAGGGACGAGGGCAATCTCGCACTGGCGCGGATCAGACTGGCCGAGATCGCGGGGCGGTTGGTGCTCTGATGGGACCCACTGTCCCCGGCTCCGGGGGCGCGGAGCGTCCGTTACCGGCCCGGTCGGCGCCTCGCCAGTCCGAGCCGGGGCAGCCCGCGCCGCGTTGTCCGATGCTGCACCGGCTGGCGGCTGAGCGGGCCACCGGCGCCTTCACCCGGGCAGGCGGCACCCTCTTCCTCCGCGAGGGCCGGGTCGTACACGCGGAGAGCCCGGCTGCGACGGGGCTGGATGTGTTGCTGACCCGCGGCTGCGCACTGTCGCGGAAGTGCTGGGAGACCGCACTGACGCAGGCTGCCCGGGACGGACGCGTCGCGCAGCACCTCGAGGCGTCCGGCCGGGTGCCCGTCGGAGTGCTGGAACTGTGCCGGCGTACGGCCCTGTACGACGCGGCCTTCTTCGTCCTGGCGCCCGGTGGCGGGCCGGGACGGTTCCGGCGGAAGGTGCGGGACCAACTGGGCGCCCCTGGCGGCGTCACGGCGACGGCGGTGGAGGGGGAGACCGTTCGCCGGCTGGCGTTCCTGGACCGTATCTGGCCCGACGCCCGTATCGACGTGCTGCCCCCTGCGCCGACAGCGGCGGGCGGCCGGCTGCACATGGTGCCGAACCGGCAGCTGCGCATCCTGGAGCTGGCGGACGGGACCCGTACCGCCACCGACATCGCCCGCGCGCTGGGCCGGCCCGCCTTCCACACCCTCGTGGAACTGCGCAGGCTGGCCGCGGGCGGGCTGGTCGCCCCGGCGCAGCACGCGTGCCCGGGCCATCCGGGGCCGGACGCCGCCGCCGGGGATGGAGCGCCCGTCGCCGGGAGCGGGCCGACCGTCGCCGGGAGCGGACCCGCCGCCCCCGCGCCGCCCGGCCAGGAGTTCGTGGATCCGGACGTCGCCCTGCTGCGCAGGCTCAGGGACGCGCTGGAGGCACTGTGATCAGAGGATTCCGTCAGCGTGCCGAGAGGAGAGTGCTGATGGCGGTGGAGGCGGCCGTGACCGAGGAACTGCGCAGGTTACGGGCCAGAGTCCCGCAACTCGGCGGTGCCTTGGCGGCAACCGCGGACGGGCTGGTGCTGGCCGAGGACATCCCGCCGGCGCAGGCCGGGCAGCAGCGGCCGGAAGCCGAGCCACTGGCCGCCCTCACCGCCGCTGCGCTCGGACTGGCGTTCCGGATGAACGAGGCGACCGGACGCGGCGCCTTCCGCGAACTGCTGATCCACGGCGAGCTGGGCTACGTCGCCACCTACGCGGCCGGTCCGGCCGCCGTGCTCACGCTCCTCGCGGACGACCGCGTCAATGTCGGCCGACTGCACCTGGAGGGGCGGCGCACGGCGGGCCGTATCGGCGAACTCGTCGCCGGCTCCCAGCTCTCCACGCCTCCGCAGCCCGCCGCAGGCACCGACGCCGCCGCCACCGACGGTTCCGCGCCACCGGACAGCAGACCCCCGCTGGACCGCCGCCGGCTGCCGCTCGAACGCCGCCGCCGCGGCTCTCCCGCTCCGGAGTGACCTCCCGTCCGGACAACGGCCACCGCACGACACGTACATCCGACGCACCGACGAAGGGACAGCACACCACCATGCCGAACACCGAAGCCTCCCTCAAAGAAGCGATGAGCAGCATCGACGGCACGATCGGGGTCGCCCTGGTCGACTACACCAGCGGTATGGCGCTGGGAACCCTCGGCGGCGGCAAGGCCTTCGATCTGGAGGTCGCCGCGGCGGGGAACACGGACGTCGTACGGGCCAAACTGCGCACGATGGAACACCTTGGCCTGGAGGACGAGATCGAGGACATCCTGATCACGCTGGGCAGTCAGTACCACCTGATCCGGCTGCTGAAGAGCAAGAGCGGCAACGGCCTGTTCCTCTACATCGCCCTCGACGCCGGCAAGGCGAACCTCGCCATGGCCCGGCACCAGTTGCGCCGTATCGAGGCGAGTCTGGAGGTGTGAGGCCACCCGAGGGCGCAACGGAAACGCAGCCGTACGCGCCGCGGCACAGGCGCGCGGCGCGTACGGCTGAATCGGCCGGGCGGACGGGGCGCCGGGCCGGCCGGGGGCCGGTTACTCCGAGACCACGCCCAGCGTCTCCAGGATTCCGTAGACGCCGACGCCCAGGATGGCGATGCTGCTGAGCACGAGCGCCGCGGTCAGCCAGGGGCTGGTGCGGAAGCGCTTCGGCACGCCTGTGTAGCGGAGCTTCCAGACCGCGACGACGACGGCGAGCAGGAAGATGCCGCCGCCGATACCGCCGATCTGGACCATCAGGACGGGCGACTGGACCCACAGGAAGAAGCAGGCCCACACCAGCGGCAGGGTCCAGGTGAGGATGCGGACGGTGCGGGTGCGGGAGCGGACATCGGTCCAGTCGATCACCCCGAGCAGGCCGAGGGTGTTGGTCCACAGTCGCGGCACAGAGGCCGTGGAGCCGATGAGGGTGGAGAAGAGCACCGCGAAAGCGCCCAGGAGGAAGAGGTATTCGGCCCAGGGACCCATGGTGTCCGTGTACAGCCGGGAAAGCGTCGTGATCATCTGGTTGCCCTCGGGGACCAGGCCCTGGGGGTGCAGCACGGCCGCGCCGATCACGTAGAAGGACAGGGTGCACAGCACGCAGACGGCCAGGCCGGTGAGCGCGTCCATCCGCATCACCTTGATCCAGCCGGCGGCCCGCCGGGCTCGCTCCTCGCTGCCGTCGTCCGGGCCGGTCCAGCGCGCGTAGCCCTTCTCCATGCACCAGTAGGTGTACGTCGTCATCTCGTCGGCGCCGACGCCGGTGATACCGAAGACGGCGAGGGCGATGCCGACGGTGCCCGCAGGGATCTCGAAGCTGAGACCGCTGCCGAGGTCGCCGGCCCCGTAGCCGAACTCCGTACCGGGCAGACCGACCGCGAGACTCACGGTGACCAGCGTGAAGACGATGACGGATATCACGCAGGCGCGCTCCACCAGGCTGTACTTGCCGGACTGGAGCAGGCAGATGGTGACGAGGGTGACGACGAAGGCCCACAGCGTGAGGGAGGAGGTGCCGAGCGGTTCCCCCACGACCGGCCATAGCACCGAACACGCCGCTGCCGTTCCGCCGATGATGCCGCCGCGCTGGAACATCTTGGCGAAGTCCATGCCGATCCAGAGCCAGTTGATCCAGCTCAGCCGGCCGATGCGCGGGCCGACCTCCCGGTAGCCCTCCAGCGCCGTACGGCCGTTGAGGATGGTCCAGCGCGCCAGCTCCATCTGCACCCAGACCTTGACCGCGGTGGAGACGATCACCAGCCAGAGCAGCGCGAAGCCGGCCTTGGCGCCGAGGGACGTCGTGGTGATCAGTTCCCCGGAGCCGACGACTGCGGCGGACAGCACGAATCCGGGGCCGAGATGGCGCAGCCGGTCGCGGAAGGTGGTGGGTGCGGGACGGGCGTCTTCGGCGCGCAGGGCGTACGGATCGGCCTGCGCGGGCGCCGCTTGGGGCGCGGGAGCGGTGGTCGGCAAGGCGTTGTTCCTTTGCTGAATCCGGCGCCGTCGCCGGAGCGGAAGGGGAACGAGAGGGGACGGGGAGGCAACAGGAGAGGACGGGGACGGGGACGGGTGCGGCGGAGGGGGAGCGGTAC
>NZ_JADKMA010000207.1 GCF_017676365.1 Streptomyces oryzae | reverse complement strand
CCGCCCGCCCGCTGTACGCCGTCCACGGCAGCACCCTCGTCGCGGCACACCCCGCGCCACCGCCACCCCGGGAAAGCCGCCGCAATCCGTACGCCCGGGTGTTCGCCCGCCCCGGCACCGTCGGCTTCACGCTCGGCGGCCTGCTCGCGCGGCTGCCCATGGGCATGTTCACCGTCAGCGCCGTACTGATGCTCGCGGGCGAGCGCGGCTCGTACGCACTCGCCGGGAGCGTCACCGCGACCGGACTGGCGGCAACCGCGCTGGCCGGGCCGCTCGTGGCCCGCCTCGTCGACCGGTACGGACAGGCACGCGCCGCGCTGCCCGCCACCCTGCTCGCGCTGCTCGGCTCCCTCGCGCTCGTGGTGTGCGTACGGACGCACGCGCCCGACTGGACGCTGTTCGCCGCCTACGCCGCGACCGCGACCACGCCCAACACGGGCGGCATGGCGCGGGCCCGCTGGGCGCATCTGCTGCGCGGCGACCCGGCAGCCCGGCACACGGCGAACTCCTTCGAACAGGCCGCGGACGAACTGTGCTTCATGCTCGGCCCCGTCCTCGCCACCTTCCTGTGCACCGCGCTCTTCCCGGAGGCCGGAACCCTCGCCGGGTGCGGGCTGCTGCTGGCCGGAACGCTGCTGTTCCTCGCCCAGCGCTCGACCGAACCGCCACCCGGCCGCGGCCACGCGCACGCCGGTCCCGCACCGCTGCGGCAGCCCGGCATGCCCGCGCTGCTGCTGGTCTTCCTCGCCACGGGGGCGGTGTTCGGCGCGCTGGAAGTGGTCACCCTCGCCCATGCCGACGGGGAGGGGCACCGCGCCGCCGCCGGCGCCGTACTCGCCTGTCAGGCCGCCGGTTCGGCCCTCGCCGGGCTGGCGTTCGGCGCCCTGCCGGCCGCCCGCTCGGACCGGCACCGGCTGGCCGGCTGCGTGGCAGCCATGGCCGTGCTGATGAGCCTGCCGCTGCTCGTCTCGCTGACGGCCCCGCTGCCGCTGCTGGCCGCCGCGCTGCTGGTGGCGGGCATGGCGACGGCACCCACGATGGTCACCGGCATGGCCCTCGTCCAGCGGCTCACCCCGGCCGGGCGGCTCAACGAGGGCATGACGCTGGCCGTCACCGCGCTGCTCGGCGGGATCGCCGCAGGATCGGCCGCCGGCGGCTGGGCCACCGAGGCGCTCGGCTCCGCCGGGTGGGCGTACACCGTCCCCCTCGCGGCGGCTGCCTGCGCTGCCGCCCTCGCCACCCTCTTGGCCGCCCGCCCGTCGCCCGGGTGACCCACCGTCCTCATACGCGGGGCGAGTAGTGCTGCGGCAGATCCCGCTCCCCGGGCAGCGGCAGATTGCGGGCCGGCGTCTCCACCGGGGGCGCGTCCGGGTCCCGCACGCCCCGTTCGCGCTCCCAGCCCGCCCGCGCCCTCGGGTGGTAGCGCCGCGACGGGGGGACCAGCTTCCAGCCCCAGTGGACGAACCGCCCGATCCTGCGCAGCCGGCGCTTGTCGCGGGCGGTCCACGTATAGCCGAGGCGGTGCCGTACTGCGGGCGGGAAGAAGCCGACCGTGAACCACACGAAGGCCCGTCCCAGCGGGCCGCGCACCAGCCGCCACCCGGCGTCCGGCAGCAGCCGCAGCGCCGGCGGCTTCGCGATCAGCGTCAGATCCAGTACGTCCCGGGTGGGCCGGTTGTCCTCCAGCACGTTCTCGGCCATGTGCGTCCAGTACTCCTGGAACGCATCCCAACTGGTCGGTACGGGGCGCATGCTCATCCCGTACAGCCGCCACCACTGCACATGCTCGTCGAACAGCTGCCGCTTCTCCGCCTCCGTCAGGCCGGGACCGAGCCGGTCGGCGACGAGGAGCGTCAGCATGAAGAAGGTGGCGTGCGCCCAGTAGTACGTGTCGGGGTCCAGCGCGTGGTACGGGCGGCCCGCGCGGTCGGTGCCCTTGATGGTGCGGTGGTAGCCGCGTACCTGGCGAGCCGTCTCGGCGGCGCGGGGTCCGTCGTAGACGACGCCCCCGATCGGGTACAGCGAACGGAACAGCCGCTGCCAGCGCTCCTCGAAGAACCGCGAGTGCTCGGCGACCCCCGCACCCAGCTGCGGGTGCATGTTCTGCATGGCCCCCGCCCACGGGGCAAGCAGCACGCCGCGCCAGTCCCCGAAATACCTCCAGGTCAACGAGCCCGGCCCCAACGGCTCACACCCCCGCTGCCGGTCACCGCCCATGCGGCCAGCGTAAACGGGCACCAATGTGCGGGCCAGACACGTGCCGTACCCGGCATGGGGGGCTGCGCTTGCCAGCCCTGCGCCCTGGGGGTACCTCCCGGACGAAGTCTGGGGGAGCAGACCTCCCAAGCACAGCAGGCACAGGGCAGACGCGCCCCGTAAGGGGCGCGGGGAACTGCGCGACCAGCCACAAACACACCCGCAGCCTGCAACGCACAGCAAGGGGCACCCCCTACCCAGCACAGACAGAGACAGGGCACCCCGAAACAAAAAGGCGAGGCAGCCCATCGTGGCTGCCTCGCCGTCGTGGAGATGGCGGGAATCGAACCCGCGTCCAACGAAGTGGAAACAGGGCTTCTCCGAGCGCAGTCCGCTGCGATTTTCTCGGCCCCGGAGATCACGCGGACAAGTCTCCGACGGGCCCAGTCACTGTGTGATGTCCCGGCAGGTCCCGTGACCGGACCTACGCGGTGAGTTCCCTTAGCTGATGCCAGGAACCGGGGCGGGAACTACCCCGGGCTGACACTTCGCAGGTCGCTGCTCAGGCAGCGAGGGCGAAGGAATCGCGCTTGGTGTTGGCGATTATTTTTTTGCGGCACATGGTTAACGAGATCATTGCCGCGTTCCTCGGCTCGCTTCCCCTGCTTCGACGTTCGCTGTCGAAACCGATCATCCCCGTGTTGAATTGACAATCTGCACACGAACCCTGGCGGGCAGTGCTGCTCGCCATGATACGTGACCAGGTCGCACCCGTGCCAACAGTTTGCGGGCCCGCGCCATTCCCTGCCTGCCCTCCCGGAGGGTCACGCGTGGGCGCGCTGGCGGCGGCGGGCCGCCGACACCGCGCGCTCCGCCTCGCGGCGGTCCTGCTTCTCGCGGAGCGTCTGCCGCTTGTCGTACTCCTTCTTGCCCTTGGCCAGCGCGATCTCGACCTTCGCCCGGCCCCGGTAGAAGTACAGCTGGAGCGGGACGAGGGTGAGCCCCGTCTCCTGGAGTTTGCCGGTCAGCTTGTCGATCTCGGCGCGATGGAGCAGCAGCTTCCGCTTGCGCCGGGCCGCGTGGTTGGTCCAGGTGCCCTGCGCGTACTCGGGGATGTGCACGTTGTGCAGCCAGACCTCGCCGCCGTCGACCTGGGCGAAGCCGTCGACGAGCGAGGCGCGGCCCTGGCGCAGGGACTTGACCTCGGTGCCCGTCAGCGCGATGCCGCACTCGTACGTGTCCAGCACGAGGTAGTCGTGGCGCGCCTTCTTGTTCTGGGCGACGAGCTTCCGGGTGTCCTTGTCGTCCTTGGCCTTGGCAGCCTTTTTGCGTGTCGTCTTCATCTTCGCCATAGCCAGGCCATTCTCCCACTACGACCGGGCTTCGAGGCCACTCAATACTGTTCTCGCCCGGTCCAGGGACTCGCCCCGGCTGCGCACCGCGAGATCGGGGGTGATGCCGCGCCCCTCCACGTCGCTACCCGACGGAGTCGTGTAGTGACCGACCGTCAGCTCGGCGACCGAGCCGTCCGACTGGGGCCTGGGCATCTGCACCGAGCCCTTGCCGAAGGTGCGGGAGCCCACCACCACGGCACGCCCCCGGTCCTGCAGCGCGCCGGTCAGCATCTCGGCGGCGCTCATCGTCCCGCCGTCCACGAGGACCACCAGCGGCCGCCGCTCGACGTCCCCGGGGCCGCCCTCAGCGCCGTGGTCGTCCTCGGCGTAGAGCGCGCGCTCGGTGCCGTCGTCGTCGTACGTGGCGACCAGTCCGCCGTCGAGGAAGGCACCGGCTGCGGTGACCGCCTCGTCGACCAGGCCGCCGGAGTTGCCCCGCAGGTCGAGCAGGACCGGGCCGTCGGCGGGCACCCGCTCGCGTACCGCCTTGCGCACCTGCTCGCCGGAGCCCCGGGTGAAGGCGCCGACCCTGATGCGGGTGACGCCGTCACCGGTCCGGTCCACCCGCACCGACTCGGTCGTCAGCCGCTCGCGGCGCAGGGTGCGGTGCAGATCGGTGTGGCCGCGGGTGAGGTGCAGCCGTACGCGGGTCCCTGGCTCGGCTGCGCCGGTCGGTGACTGCGGATCGGAGCCGCGCAGCAGCGCCACGACGGCAGTGACCGGCTCGCCGGTCACCGGGTGGCCGTCCACCGAGCGCAGCCGGTCCCCGGCGCGCACCCCGGCACGGTCGGCGGGGCTGCCCGGCTGTACGCGGTCCACCTCGACCGCGGTACGGCGGCCGGCCGCGTGCCCGCGGTCGGTGGCGCTCTCGTGATCCGTGGTCCTGTCGCCCCGGTCGGCGCCGCCCGCGCGGGACTGGCGTACGGAGATGCCCACACCGACGTACGAGCCGTCCAGCGCCTGCCGCAGGCCCTCGTACTCCCGGGCCGAGTAGGCAGCGGACCAGCGGTCGCCGCTGCGGCTGACGACGGCGTCCGCATCGGCGCCCCCGGCGCGCTCGCGGGCCTGACCGGAGCCGGCCGCCGCGCCCTTGGCGTCGGCCGTGCCGTGCGGCGGGCCGTCCAGTGCGTTGCGTCCGGTGCCGTGTGCCGCGCTGTCGGGGGAGGCCGAGCCGAGGGCGGCCAGCTCTCCGCCGAAGGCTCCGGTGGCCGCGCCGGTCGCCAGCACGCCGGCGAAGACCAGTGTCAGGGTCCCGCGCCGCGGCCGGCGCGGGCGCGTGTCGAGGAACCACGAGCCTGGCATGGTCCGGAGTGTAGGCCAGTGCGGGGCGCCGTACGGGGCGTTGGGCCCACGGCGCCCCGCGTCCTGCGTCACACCTTCAGGTACTTGCGCAACGTGAAGAAGGCTGCCACCGCGGGCATCAGCACGCCCACCGCGACGATCAGCGGCAGCACCTTGATGACCGCGTCCCAGCCGATGAAGTTGATCAGGACGATCTTCTGCTGGAGCCAGTTGTTGATCAGGAACCACTTGCCGAGGACGAGCAGCACACAGGCGAACCCGGCGCCGATCAGCCCCGCGATGGCGGCCTCCAGGATGAACGGCATCTGGATGTAGAAGCTGGAGGCGCCCACCAGCCGCATGATCCCGGTCTCCCGGCGCCTGCTGAACGCCGACACCCGCACGGTGTTGACGATCAGCAGCAGCGCAACGACCAGCATCAGCGCCATCACACACAGCGCGGCGATGTTCATGCCGTTGAGCAGATTGAAGAGGTTCTCCAGCAGGCTGCGCTGGTCCTGCACCTCCTGGACGCCCTGTCTGCCGGAGAACGCCGTCTGCAGCACCTGGTACTTGGTCGGGTCCTTGAGCTTGACCCGGTAGGACTCCTGCATCTGGTCCGGCGTCAGCGAGTCGGCCAGCGGCGAGTCCTTGAACTGCTCCTTGTAGTGCTTGTACGCCTCGTCGGCCGACTCGTAGTAGATCTTCTCGACGACGTCGAGCTTCTCGAGGTCGGTCTTGATCTCGTTCTTCTGCTGCTGGGTGACGGCGCCCTTGGCACAGTTGGGGTCCGAGGAGGCGTCGTTCTTGTTGCACAGATAGATGGAGACCTGGACCTTGTCGTACCAGTAGCCCTTCATCGTGCTCACCTGCTCGCGGGCGAGCAGCGAACCGCCCGCGAGCGCGAGCGACAGGGCGACGGAGACGATCACCGCGAAGGTCATCGTGAGATTGCGACGGAGACCGACGCCGATCTCCGACAGGACGAACTGGGCGCGCATGGCGTCCTTTCCTCAGTGCTGGTGCCTCAGTGCCTCGGTGCCTCAGTGCTGGTATCCGTAGACGCCGCGCGACTGGTCGCGCACGAGGCGGCCCATCTCGAGTTCGACGACGCGCTTGCGCATCTGGTCGACGATCTGCTGGTCGTGGGTGGCCATCACAACGGTGGTGCCCGTGCGGTTGATGCGGTCGAGCAACTTCATGATGCCGACGGAGGTCTGCGGGTCCAGGTTGCCGGTCGGCTCGTCGGCGATCAGCAGCATGGGGCGGTTGGCGAACGCGCGCGCGATGGCCACGCGCTGCTGCTCACCACCGGACAGCTCGCCGGGCATCCGGCCCTCCTTGCCGCCCAGCCCGACGAGGTCGAGCACCTCCGGCACCGTCTTGCGGATCTGACCGCGGGACTTGCCGATCACCTCCAGCGCGAAGGCGACGTTCTCGCCGACGGTCTTGTTGCCCAGCAGCCGGAAGTCCTGGAAGACGGTGCCGAGCTGCCGCCGCATGTGCGGCACCTTCCAGTTCGACAACCGGGCCAGATCCTTGCCGAGCACATGCACCTGCCCGGAGCTGGCGCGCTCCTCGCGCAGGATCAGCCGCAGGAAGGTGGATTTGCCGGAACCGGAGGAGCCCACCAGGAACACGAACTCGCCGCGCTCGATCTCCAGCGAGACATCGCGGAGCGCCGGACGGTTCTGCTTGGGATAGGACTTGGAGACGCTGTCGAATCGGATCACGGATACACCACGTCGACCTGGGTAGGGACAACGGAAGCCGCGGTGCGGCCCCCTGGGACGCCTCCCGGCGGCAGCCGGGGGCGGTGTGGGCGACCATACGCGAAGCGTGGTGTGCCGCGCACGCGGCACCGGTGTGTACTCCGAGCGACGGTGCGCTGTCTCGCTGTTCCCGCCTGCGCACTCCCGTGAACTGCTGGTTTCGGCGGAAGCCCGCGTCACCTGGCAGAGTGGTGGGAAGCACCCCTGGGGAACGAATCACTCACGGGTGGCGTTGGCGCTACTGAGGAGGAGTTCGCATGACATGCGACCGACTGGTGTGTGCCAACTGCGCGGGGCCCGTGAGCGAGGGGCGCTGCACTGTGTGCCGCGCCCATCGGGAGCGGTTGCAGCGGGAGGCGCCGCTCGCGCATCTGTCGCCTGCGGCGCTGATTGCCTTGTTGGTGACGTTGATAGCTGTGGCGCTTGTGGCACAGCGGGTAGCGACGGCTTAGGCCGTCTTGGGCTGAGCTTGTTCCGGTAGCGGGGTGCCCCTGCCTGAAGTCGGCGGACTGCGGGCACGTCGTGGCTTGTGGGGGCACCCCCTGCTCGCAGAGCTTGGGGGAGCAGTTCCCCGCGCCCCTGACGGGGCGCCCCGTCTCTTCCACGCGCCCCTGACGGAGCGCGCCCCGTCTCACCCTGCCTCGCGGCGCCACCCTTCCCGCCGCAGCGGCGGAAAACCACAACGCGCCGGGTCCGGCGGTCATAAGACCACCGCAACCCGGCGCGCTGTTGCTGCCTGGCGCTTACGCCGCCGTGCGCCGCGAGGCGAGCCGCGGCATCAGGCGGAAGCCGATGCCGCCGGCGATCATCGTCGCCGCGCCCACCAGCAGGAACGTCGTCTCCGACGAACCGGTCTCGGCGAGCTCGTCCTGCTTCTTGCCCGGGGCAGCAGGCTTGCTGTCCTGGACCGGCTGGCTGCCCGCGCTGTCCGGGTTGGTGCCGCCGCCCTCGCAGTTCACCTTGTCGCCGTCGAGGTCGCAGGTGTCGTCGTCGCCACCGCCGGAACCGCCGGTGGTCGCGGGCTCCTCGCCGCCGCCATTGCCACCGTTGCCGCCGTTGCCGCCGTTGTCGCCGCCACCGTTGCCGTTGCCGCCATTGTCGGCCGCACCGCCGTCGTTGCCACCGTTGCCGTTGCCACCGTTGTCGGCCGCACCGCCATCGTTGCCACCGTTGCCGTTGCCGCCATTGTCGGCCGCGCCACCGTCGTTGCCACCGTTGCCGTTGCCACCGTTGTCGGCCGCACCGCCATCGTTGCCACCGTTGTCCTCGCCGCCGATGGTGACGGTGCCGCTGATGCCGCCGTCGTCGCCGCCGGAGCTGCCGCTGTCACCGCCGGAGTCACCGCCGCTGCCGCCGCCGATGATGCCGCCGATGAATCCGCCGTCGTCGGCGGCCTTCGTGGTGCCGTCGGTGTCGCCCAGGCCCGCGGCCTGCGCGGCACCCGCGGCGGTCAGCGACGCACCGGCGGCGAACACCGCTGCTGCGGCTATCCGCGCGACCCGCAGCCGCGTCTTCGATTTGCTCATGTTCCAACTACCCCCAGTAGCTGTACTCGTGGATGGGGCAGCTGCGCGCGGAGCGCGATCCGTACCGGGCTTCCCGTCGAGGCGAAACATGAACCCCCACCCCGGACTGCCGCCGTTTGCTCACCGGGGCTCTCCACCCCGTCCGTGCGCCCCTGACACAGGCATGCCGAGCGAACAGCTTTCCCCAGCACTCACACAGCCGTCAAGCGAAGAACCGCTGAACACAACGGAAGAGGGAACTGATTCGACGTCAGCCCTCGGACTGTTCCTGCTGCTTGCGCCAGCGAATACCGGCTTCCAGGAAGCTGTCGATATCGCCGTCCAGCACGGACTGCGGGTTGCCCACCTCGTACTCGGTACGCAAATCCTTGACCATCTGGTAGGGGTGCAGCACATACGAACGCATCTGGCTGCCCCAGGAGTTGCCGCCGTCGCCCTTGAGCGCGTCCATCTTGGCCTGCTCCTCCTGGCGGCGGTAGGCCAGCAGCCGGGCCTGCATGACGCGCATGGCCGCGGCGCGGTTCTGGATCTGCGACTTCTCGTTCTGGCAGGAGACGACGATGCCGGTGGGAATGTGCGTCATCCGGACCGCGGAGTCGGTCGTGTTCACCGACTGGCCGCCGGGCCCGGAGGAGCGGAAGACGTCGATCCGCAGCTCGTTCTCCGGGATGTCGATGTGGTCAACCTGTTCGACGACGGGCAGCACCTCGACCCCGGCGAAGGAGGTCTGGCGGCGGCCCTGGTTGTCGAACGGCGAGATGCGCACCATCCGGTGCGTGCCCTGCTCGACGGAGAGCGTGCCGTAGGCGTACGGCGCCTTGACGGTGAAGGTGGCGGACTTGATGCCGGCCTCCTCCGCGTAGGAGATGTCGAACACCTCGGTGGGGTAACCGCGGCGCTCGGCCCAGCGCAGATACATCCGCATCAGCTGCTCGGCGAAGTCGGCGGCGTCCACACCGCCCGCCTCGGCCCGGACGCTGACGACCGCCTCACGCGGGTCGTACTCGCCGGACAGCAGTGTGCGGACCTCCAGCTCGTCCACCGTCTTGCGGACGGCGGCCAGCTCGTTCTCCGCCTCGCTGCGCGCGTCCGCGTCGTCCTCGCTCTCGGCCAGCTCGAAGAGCACCCCGACATCGTCGATCCGCCCGCGCAGCTCCTCGACCTTGCGCAGCTGGCCCTGGAGGTAGGAGAGCCGGCTGGTCACCTTCTGCGCGTTCTCGACGTCGTCCCACAGGTCCGGGGCCGCCGCCTGCTCCTCGAGCGCGGCGATGTCCGACCGCATCTTGCCCAGGTCAAGGACGGCCTCGATCGACTCCATGGTGGAGGAGAGGGACTTCAGCTCTTCGGATACATCGACGACTGCCACGCTCCCCACCCTAACCGCAAGCCGCCACCCCATCCCTAGCCCAGTTGGGCGTCACGCTCCGCGCTGTGCTGTGCCGTCAGCGTGGTCACCAGGACGTCGCGGCGGGCCGGGCGGGTGGTCTCGGCGGGGCGGACCGGGGCCACTTCGTGCAGGGTGGCGCGGTCGTCGCCGAGCAGCAGGGTGCCGGGTTCCTGGAGCGTGGTGGTCAGCAGGTGGGTGCCGTCGGGCGCGTAGACGGCGCTCTGTCCGCCGACGGCGTTCTCCCGGCCGATCATCAGCGAGGTCACCAGGGTCACCCCGTCCCGGTGCAGCCCCTCGGGGGTGGGCAGTCCGGCGTTGTCGGCCGAGGCGACGACCCGGAAGGGATGCACCTTGACGCTCCAGGTGCCGGCGTCCTGCAGGCAGCTCGCGATCCGGCCCAGCAGCCGCATCAGCGCCTTGAACAGCGGGTCGGCGACGAAGACGTCCGTCAGCGGCTCGAAGTGACGGTCCTCACCTGTGTAGAGCGGGTTGGTGTCCTCCGGCTGCGCGAAGGCCAGGTGCGGCATGGGCCGCAAGCCTCCGGTGCGGTCCAGGGAGAAGTGGCCGTACCGGCGCAAGCGGTGGGTGCCCTCCTGGGCCGCGTAGCGGTCGGGGGCCAGGTCCTCCCAGTGGACGGCGAAGCGGCGCCAGTCCTCCGCCGTCACGCCCACGCACCGGGAGACGGCGTCGGCCTCCATCACATGAACCCGCCGGGAGAGCAGCGCTTGCCGGGCCTCGGCGACGTCACCCGCACTCCGCAGGGCGGGAGCGCCCGCAATGTCCTCCATGCGGCAATCCTCCTATGGTCCGTCGGCGTCCGCATCCGGGCTCTCGGCCCAGGCACTGGGGACGCCCAGCGGCCGCGTGCCGGGCGACAGCTCGGGCGGCCGGAGCGGCTGGAGGGAGAAGCGCAGCGCCGAGGCGCCGACCCGCCAGCACTCCAGCAGCGCAGCCCCCAGCCGGTCCTCCAGGAAGACCGTGGCGTCCGCGCCGAAGGCGATGTCGGACTCCAGCGCGGGCTCGTCCGCCAGCAGGCCGCCGATCACCTCCCGGCGCACCACCTGCTCGTGCACGGCGTCGGCCTCCACGTGCTCGTCGTAGAAGCGCTGGGCCGCCGGCCCCGCCTCCAGCCGGCGCAGCGCGGCGGCCAGCCGGCGCGAGCCGGGCGAGGAGGTGACCTCCACACAGCCGAAGTGGCCGATCAGGGCGCCGCGCAGCGACCGGTGCAGCCCGAAGAGCGACATCAGGTTGACGGGCGGGAGCGCCGCTGCCGGTGCGGCGTCCAGATAGCGCCCGTACGCGGGGTCCAGGTCCAGGTCGCGCATCAGGCCGGCGAAGAGCCGGGCGTGCACGTTCTCGGCCCGTCCGGCGCCGAACTCGTCGTACTCGACGGCGGCCATCGCGGCCTTGGCCCGGCCCTCCAGGCGGGGAATCACCCAGGCGTGCGGGTCGGCCTCTTTGAGGTGATAGAGGGAGCGCAGGGCCGCGTACTCGCGCAGCTGCCACAGCTCCCCGCGGTGCTGGAGGTGGGCGGCGACGCTCTCCTCCTGGCCAGGGCCGTGCTGCCCGGCGGGTTCGACGGGCTCCAGCAGCAGCTCGCCGAAGGCGTCGGCCACCGTACGGCCGGCCGGGACGTCCCGGCGCAGCGCGGACAGGAACCGGTCCTCCAGCACTCCGCGCACCCGCAGCAGGTCGGGGTCCCACTCGCAGCCCTCCGGCACCCCGGCGAAGCCCCGGTAGTGCAGCTCGTAGAGCACATAGAGGGCGAGCTGCAGATCCTCGCCGTACGGCTCTGCGGCCGCGGCCTCGGCTCCGGACGCGCTGCCGGCCGCGTGGACGAGCGCGGCGGTCTCCGCCTGCCCGCCGGTCAGCGCGGTGAGCACGGCCGCCGAGAGGGGGCCGCGGGCGGTGGGCAGGGCGGGGGGCGGGGCAGGACGGCCGGCGCGTACGCGTACCAGGTCCGGGATCGCCGTCATGGGGTGCTCCCGTGCGGTCGGCTCCGGGCGGGCACCTGGACGCTGGGCCGTGCCCGCCACCGCCGTCTCGGCGGTCAGTCGCCCGAGTACCCATACGCAGGCGCGGGCAACGAGCCGGTCTCCTCCTCGGAGGTGGCCAGCCAGCCGCCGACCGCGAGTGCTGCGGCCACCAGTGCGGCCGCGGCGCCTATTTTCAGCCGCCGCCTGCGTACAGCGATACGGTGCCGCGCCGACCCGGCCCGCGCCTCCCCCGCCGCACGCGGCGCCCGTGCCGTGCCGTGCGCTCCCCCTGCCAGCTCGTCCTCGCCGGGCACCCGCATGCTCGTATGGGTGTCCCGGTTCGCGTCCGGGCCTACCCGGGAGTGGACGAGCGGCACGGCGCCGCCCGCTGCCGGTACCGCGCCGGCGCCGGAGAGGGAGTGCTCGGCCTCCGCGCCTTCGCCGCCGCCCGGGGTGTCGGCTTCCGGGTGCCCGGCGTAGTCGGCGTAGCCCTCCTCGTCGCCCTGCTCGTCGATGTCCAGCGGCGGCAGCCCCTCCAGCGAGGGCAGCAGCTCGCGCAGCCTGGCCGCCAGCTCGGCGGCGCGCAGCCGGGAGGCGGGCGCCTTGGCGAGGCACTGATGGATGAGCTGCCACAGCTCGTCCGGGATACCGGGCAGCGGTGCGACGGTCTCGGTCACATGCCGGCGCAGCACAGCGCCGGGGTGGCCGCCGCCGAACGGCGTGAAGCCCGCGAGCAGTTCGTAGACCACGGTGGCCAGGGCGTAGATGTCGACGGCCGCGCGCGGTGGCAGCCCCTCGACGATCTCCGGCGCCAGATAGTCCGGGGTGCCGATGATCGAGGTGGCGCGGGTG
Organism: Streptomyces oryzae; assembly: GCF_017676365.1. Classification (GTDB taxonomy): domain Bacteria; phylum Actinomycetota; class Actinomycetes; order Streptomycetales; family Streptomycetaceae; genus Streptomyces; species Streptomyces oryzae. Next base: position 1,276 of record NZ_JADKMA010000207.1, on the reverse strand, counting down.
CGGCTGGGCGAGTCGATGAGCTTGGCGACGCCGAAGTCGGTCAGCAGCGCGGGCGGAGCCCCGCCGGGCCCCTCCATCGAGAGGGCGTCCAGCAGCACGTTCTCCGGCTTCACATCGCGGTGCACCAGCCCGGCGGCGTGCGCGGCGGCCAGCGCGTCGGCGACGTCGGCCGCGATGGCGACGGCGGCGGCGGGCGCCAGCCGGCGGTCCCGCTCCAGCCGGGTGCGCAGATCCGTGCCGCGCACCAGGTCCATCACCAGGGCCAGTTCGTTGCCGTCCACCACCAGGTCGCGGACGCCGACGACGCGCGGGTGGTCGAGGCAGAGCAGCGCGCTGCGCTCCTGCACGAACCGCTCGACCAGATCCTGGTCGGCGGCGAGGTCCTCACGCAGCAGCTTGATGGCGACGGGACCCTCGGGTCCGTCGCCGAGCCACACCGTTCCGGCACTGCCGCGCCCGAGGATCCGGTGTGCCGTGTAGCGACTGCCGATCTTCCGTGCCATGGCGACAAAACTACGCGGCGGGGACCGGGTTGGGAGCCCCGGATGCCGGTAACTGTCACTTCTGTGGGGGAAATCCCCTCTCAGGAGTCGACAAATCACCGTAGTGGCCGGTGACTCGGCGCCTCGGCGCCGCCGTTGTCACCGGCCACCGGCCACCGGCCAGTGTGTTCAACCGGTCGTGATTGTTGAACTGGCCGTCAGTTGTTGAACTGGCCGAAGAAGTCCCCGATCTGGTTGAAGACGTCCTTCGTCGTCTCCCAGGCGCTCTGGCCCTCGGCCCACCACTTCGGCGCGTCCGTGAAGTTCCAGATCAGTACGCCCGCCACCACGACGATGACGATCAGGAACAGACAGCCCTTGAGGCAGCCGAGCCCCGGGATGCGCATGGGGTTGGCGCTGCGCTGCCGCGGCTCACGGCGCTGCCTCGGCTCGCGCGGCGGCCTGGGCTCCGGTTGCGGCCTCGGCTCCCGGCCCCGCGGCGGCTGCGGCTCATAGCGCTGCGGCGGCGGCTGGGTGGGTTGCTGCTGCCCGTACTGGCCGCCGTACTGCTGCTGTCCGTAGGGCTGGTTCTGCGGGGGCGGCGGCTGCGGGGCCGCGCGCCGCTGGGGGCGGCGGCGCAGCGGGTCCATGCTCGGGTCGAGCGGCTGGAACTGGGTCTGTTCGTTGCGGTCCCGCGCCGCGCGCAGCTGGCTCTCCCACGGGTGGGGGCCGTCCTGCTGCGGGGGGCCGCCCTGACCGCCGTCCGGCGGGTTGCCGGGGCCGGGGGGCATCAC
>NZ_JADKMA010000206.1 GCF_017676365.1 Streptomyces oryzae | reverse complement strand
CCCGCCAACGCGCCCCCGCCCGCCCCCAACAGCATGCCGACGGGCTTGTAGGCGATCCTGACCGCGTTCACCGACGCCTCCCCCCACCGTGCCGCCCCATCTTCCGGCGCCGGGCGATGAGGACGAGGACGAGCAGGGCCACGCCCGCTGCGACGGGCACGGTCGGGTTGCCGCGCGTCGTCTCCGCCGCGTGCTGCGCCTTGCTCTTGAACTCGGCGGCCTTCTGCCGCCCCTGGGCCCTGAGGTCGGCACGCGCCGCCAGGGCCTCGACGGTCGCGCCCAGCTCCCGCCGGGTCTCCTCCACCTGTGCCCGCAGCTCTTCCGGACTCGGCGCGGGCCCATGGCCGTTGGTCTTGGTGCTGTCCGTCATCGGTGAGACCTCTCCTTCACCTCGGCCACATCGGCTTTCAGACTCTCCACGGTCCGCTCGGGCGTCGGCGGAGTGGCCTTGCCGATCTGGCTCTTGCCGACGAGGGCCAGCACCCCCGCGATCACCGCCAGCCCGCCGGTCACCACCAGCGCCGCCAGCCACAGCGGCAGCACCAGGTCGATGGCGACGATCGCCGTGGCGGCGAGCGCCTGAAGGGCGATGAAACCCAGCACTCCCGCTCCGCCGAACATGCCGCCGCCGATACCGAAGCGCTTGCCCTTCTGCTGCATCTCCAGCTGCGCCAGCCGCAGCTCCTGCCGCGCGAGCTGGGCGATCTGCCCCGATGCCTGCTGAACCAGGTGGCTCACCGACTCATCCGCGGCCGCCTGCCTGCGAGGCGGGGCCTGAGGCGGCGCGGTCTCCGTACGAGGCGGGGCCTCATGTGTCGTGGTCATGGCCGACTCCGTTCCCACTCTGACGTCGGTCTCCGTACGTCGGTCTCCGTACGTCGGTCTCCGTACGTCGGTCTTCGTACGTCGGTCTTCGTACGTTGGTCTTCGTACGTGGTGCGGGGTAACCCAGTCCCCGGCGGTACCCCCGCCCGCCTCGCCTATGCGACTGCGCGCCGTGACTGAGTACCGGAACGGATGGCCCACGAGGCGGCACGCTCCGTAGGTTCCGGCCATGGACGCTTCAACCGCCGCTCCGGAAACCATGACCCGAAGCCCGCGTTCGGCCGCGCACTGGCTGGGCCTGGCGCTGCTCGCCGTCGCCGTGCTGGTCTTCGGCGCCTTCGTCTATGTACTCGGCCCTCTGCTGGCCATCTCGTGCTCGGACTGCCAGGACGGCGTCCGCGGCCCGCTGCGCTTCGGGCAGGCGCTGTTCGTGGTCGGCTACTACGCGGTACCGCTCACCGTTCTGGGCTCGCTGATCGGTGTCTTCACGTCCCGGCGCGGCGCCCGCGCGGGCGGCATCGGCCTGTGCGCCCTGCTGCTGCTCCTGCTTGTGGAGCAACTCTTGGGCCAGTTCGTCGGCTGACTCAGAGCGCCAGCTGCAGCCCCGTTGCGATGCCCCACACGCAGAGGGCGGCCCCGGCAGCGGCAGCCACCCACTGCACGGTGCTGCCGCCCCCGTACGTGGACCACTGAGCGGGGTCCGACGGCAGGTAGTAGACGGTGATCCCGGAGCCGGGCTGCGGTGCCTTCTCCCGGCGCACGGCCAGCGGCGACGTCTTCTTCATACGGCGGCCGTCCGCCGTGTCCCAGGTGATGACCGGGTAACACAAGCGGCTTTCCAGCTGCTGGTTCTCCGGGCGTTCGAGGGAGACGACCGTACCCGCGGCCGCCACGCCATGACGCCGCAGCCCTCTGGTGCGCAGCGCGGCGCGGAGGGCCTGACGGCACAGATACGCCCCTATGAGAAGCAGGAAGGCAGGGAACACCCAGACGGCGACGGAGCGGGGCAGCAACTGCTCGATGATCTGCTCGATTACCTGCCGCACGCTGCTCCCACTTTCCGCGCCGTATCTCGCCGCCCCGCTGTTGCCCCCAGTTCTAGCAAGGGGCACACCCGCCCGGCCCGGCGGTGCCGTGTTGCGGGGGTCTGGGGCCGGTGCCACGGTGAGAAGGGAGGCGGCAGTACGCGCCGATACGCGACCCGGCGGCGCCCCAGCAGCGACCCGGCGGCGCCCCATCGTTCATCACCCCTGACGCTCGGTGGACCGGCGCGCGCTCAGGAGAGGGGGGAGCGCAGAGAGAGCCGTACAGAAAGCGGGCAATGCAATGGCGAACGGACCCACGGACAGGCGTGCCTTCGGTGAGCAGCCTGACCGACCCAACGGCCATCTCACGGGCCAGGCCACCGAATACACCGGCCGGTATGTGGTCGTGCTCGACCCCAATGACCCGGAGAGCGGCCTGAACCGGCTGCGTTCCTCGGCCGGCATCGCGTCCGTCGAACGCGTACGGGGAACCGAGACGGCGCACGTCGCGGGGCTCCTGGAGAATCCTGACGTCTCGGTGCTGTTCGAGGAACTGGGCGCCGCCGTCGTCGAGGTGCGCCCCGAGCAGCGCCACGCGCTGGTGGCCGCGGCCGAGGCCGAACCCTCGATCGTGGCGGCCGAGCCGGAACGCAAGGTCCACGCCTTGCCGATCACCGCCCCGCAGCAGGCGCCGACCGAGTTCTTCCCCGCGTACCGCAGCGACGAGGACGTGGTCGCGCACCACACCAGGACCGAAATGGCCGCCGCGCAGGGCCCGTCCTTCGACGAACGGTCCTTCACCTGGGGCCTGCAGGCGATCCGGGCCAACAGGTCAGGACTGACCGGCCGTGATGTGAAGATCGCCGTTGTCGACACCGGCGTTGACACCACGCACCCCGATCTGGCCCCGCGCATCGAGACCAGCGTCTCCTTCGTACGCGGCGAGCCCGTCGAGGACAGGCACGGCCACGGCACGCACTGCATCGGCACCGCCGCCGGGCCGGCCGAGCCGAGGGAGGGGCCCCGCTACGGCGTGGCCTGCGAGGCCCGGATCATCGCGCTCAAGGCGCTCGACAACGAGGGCAACGGCGGCGACGGCGACATCCTGGCGGCCGTGGCCGCGGCGGTGGCACACGGCGCGCGAGTGATCTCCATGTCGCTCGGCGCCCGGGTCCGCCGGGGCGAGCTCTTCCCGCAGACCTACGAGAAACTGGCCCAACGCGCCCTCCGGCGCGGGACGTTGATCGTCGCCGCCGCGGGCAACGACAGCCACCGCCCCCCGCACATCGAGCCCGTCAACCGGCCGGCCAACTGCCCCTCGATCCTCGCGGTGGGCGCGCTCGACAAGTCGCTCACGCCGTCGTTCTTCTCCAACGGCGCCATCAACGGCCGCGGTGGCGAGGTGGACATCGCCGCGCCGGGCAGCGACATCATCTCGGCCGCTCCCGGCGGCGGGCACCAGGTCATGAGCGGTACCAGCATGGCCACGCCGCACGTCGCCGGAGTCGTCGCGTTGCTGGCCCAGGCGCACCCCGAAGCGTCAGCGGACGAGCTGCGGGCCAGCCTGCTGGCCGGCGCCTTCCCGCTGGCCCAGCCCGCGATGGACGTGGGCGCCGGCCTGCTCCAGGCGCCGTGAGCGAGCAGCCCGGGCCCGCACCGGTCGGGGTCATCCTCGCGGTGGACCCCGACCGGTTCGCGGACGTGGTGGCGGCCCTGCAGCGCGCCGGGCTGACGGTCACGGGCGAGCAGCCGTCCCTCGGCACGCTCTCCGGCACCGTCGCGGAGGACCGGATACCCGCTCTCGAGGCGGTGGACGGCGTCGAATCCATCGACCGGGAACGCCCCATCCGGCTCCCTCCCCCGGACTCGCCGATCCAGTGATTCCGGGCCGCCGTTACGACGAATGAACCGGCCGCTCATGGTCGCGACCCGGGGAGGTCGGCGGCGCCGTGGGCGCCCCGCCGCTCTCCGCGCCACCGCCCTCACGCTGCTCCTCCGCCCGCATGCTGCGCAGCAGCAACGCGTACCCCAGTGCCGCGACGGTGCCCACCGCCGCGCTGGTGGCCCAGAGGGTGCGGGAGCCGAAGTGGTCGATGACGAGGCCGCCGAGCAGGGGTGCGCCGAGGTTGGCGACCGACCAGGAGAGGGTGTACATGCCCTGGTAGCGGCCCCGGCCGTGGGTGGGGGAGAGGCGGACCACCAGGCCCATCTGCGTGGGGGAGTTGATCATCTCGCCCAGCGTCCAGACCGCCACGGCGACCGCGTAGAAGGCCGCCGAGCCGCCGGCGAACGCGTTCAGGCCGAAGCCGTACCCCGTCAGCAGCGCCGAGACGATCAGCAGTCTGGCCGGGTCGCGGTCCTCGATGAAGCGGGTGAGGGGGAGCTGGAGCAGCACGATCAGTACGCCGTTGAGGGCGATGACGGTGCCGAAGTCGGTGCTGCTCAGACCGTGTTGGCCCATAGTGATGGGGAGGGAGACGAACGCCTGCTGGATGAGGGTGGCGAGCAGCAGGTTGAGCCCGACGACGACCATGAAGCGGGTGTCCCGCAGCACCGTCCCCATGGAGATATCGGCCTCGGAGACGCTGGCCCCGGAAACGCCGGCTTCGGACGCACCGGCCCCGCCGCCGGAGCGCCCCTCTCGCCGTTCGTGCGCCGGGGTCCGCGGTCTGGACTCCGACAGCTTCCAGAAGGTGATCAGCGCGGTGGCCAGCACCATCGCGGCTTCCCCGAAGAACAGCAGGTGATAGCTGTACTGGGCGATGAGTCCCGCGCTGGTGGAGGAGACGGCGAAACCGAGGTTGATCGCCCAGTAGTTGAGGGAGAAGGCTCGCACCCGGTCCTCGGGGCGCACGATGTCGGCCATCATCGCCTGCATGGCGGGCCGCGAGGCGTTGGTGGCCATGCCCACCAGGCCCGCGACGACCGCGATCGCCACCGGGTGGGTGACCAGGCTGAGCGAGGCGACGGAGACGGCGGTCGACAGCTGCGCGACCAGCAGGGTCGGCCGCCGTCCGATCCGGTCGGTCAGCACACCGGCGCCGATGGAGGAGACGACTCCGCCCAGTCCGTAGAGGGCGCCGACCAGACCCGCGTACGAGGCCGAATAGCCGCGCTCCAGGGTCAGATACAGCGCGAGGAACGTCGCCACGAAGGCGCCGAGCCGGTTGACGAGAGTGCCGGTCCACAGCCACCAGAACTGCCGGGGCAACCCGCCGACGCTCGCAGCCGCGGCCTGTCCGAGCCTGCCGAAAGACACTTTCCCGCCCACGCCCGCTCCCCCTTGAAACCCGCACACCCCGCCAGGGTGTAAGCGGCCTGCCCGCGAAGCGGAGGTTACGCGTGGCGTTCGTACGGCCGCCAGTGAATTGACGGAGTCCGTCAAGTGACGGCGGCCGTACGCGGGTTACGGCGCAGGCTGAGCCGGGAGTCGCGGCGCCCACCCTGCCGCCCCGGTCTTCAGAGCGAGATGGCCCCGGTGGCCAGCGCTGCCGCGGTCATCACGAGGGTCGTGCCGAACGCCCAGCGGAAGATGAAGCGCTGGTGCTCGCCGAGTTGCACCCCGCTCATCCCGACGAGGATGAAGGTGGAGGCGGTGAGCGGGCTGAGCGGGAAGCCGGTCGTCATCTGGCCGAGGACGGCGGCCCTGGCGACCTCCGCCTGGTCGGTGCCGAACCCGGACGCGGTGTCGGACAGCACCGGCAGGATGCCGAAGTAGTAGGCGTCCGGGGTGAAGGCCAGGCTCAGCGGCATCCCGGTGACGGCGACCAGCGCCGGCAGATGGCCGCCGAGTGAGTCGGGGACGACGGAGACCAGCGCTTTTGCCATCTCGGAGATCATCTTGGTCTCGGTCAGCACCCCGGTGAAGACGCCGGCCGCGAAGATCAGCGTGGTGACGAGCACCACGCTCTTGGCGTGCTGTTCGAGCAGCGCCTGCTGTCGCTCCCAGGTCGGGTGGTTGACCAGCAGCGCGACGGCGAAGGCGATCGCGAACAGCACCGGCAGCGGCATGGCTTCCATGACCAGTGCGACGAGCAGTACGACGGTCAGTACGGCGTTGAAGACGGTCAGCCGGCGTGCGGGGCGCTTCGCCGAGGGCGCCAGCAGTGCGCCCGGCCCGTCGCCGACCGCGCGGACGGGCTGTTCATCGCCGTCCGGGACCGACCCTTCGCCGCGGTGCGCTGCCGCCCCCTCGCCCTCCCCCGCTTCGGCCAGCCGGCGCCGCTCCCGGCGCCCTATCCAGTACGAGGCCAGCAGCACCCACAGGACGCCGCACCCCATGGCGGGCAGCACCGGGGTGAAAACATCCGAACTGTCCAGTTTCAGCGCTGCCATGGCCCGTACCGTCGGCCCGCCCCACGGGATCATGTTCATCACGCCCGCGCCCAGGCAGACCACACCGCTCAGCACCAGCGGGCTCATCCCCAGCCGCCGGTAGACGGGCAGCAGCGCGGAGACGGTGATCAGGAAGGTCGAGGCGCCGTCACCGTCGAGGGCCACGCACATCGTCAGCACGGCCGTGCCGACGGCGATCCGCGCCGGATCGTCGCGGGTGAAGCGCAGGATCAGCCGGATCAGCGGATCGAAGAGACCGGCGTCCACCATCAGCGAGAAGTAGAGGACCGCGAAGGCGATCATGATGCCGGTGGGCGCCACGGTGGTGAGCCCGGCGAGGATCATCTCGCCCATCTCGCCGGCGAACCCCCCGGCGAGCGCGGCCAGCACCGGGAGCAGTACCAGGGCCACCAGGACGGACACCCGTCGGCTCATGGTGAGCAGCAGGAACAGACCTATCGTGGCAAAGCCCAAAGCAGCCTGCATGGTCTCGCTCACCTTCTTCTCCTCGGCGCTGCGGACGAGTTTCAGAGCGGCGACAGATCGGAGTCCAGCATCAAACCGAGATCTTTCCATGCGTTGTGCGCATCAATGGCCAGGGGCGCCGCCGGCTCCTAGGCTCGCTCGCCATGGAAAGCACCCTGCGTCAGCTGACGGCGTACGCGGCCGTCGCCCGGGCGGCGAGCTTCACGGCGGCCGCCAGGCAACTCCACGTCTCCCAGTCCTCGCTCAGCCGCGCGGTCGCGGATCTGGAACGGGAGCTGGGCGCACAGCTCCTCGAACGGGACACCCGCAACGTCCAGTTGACCGCCGCGGGCGTCGAGGCGCTGCGGATAGCCGAGCAGATCGTCAACGCCCACCGGTCAGGGATGAAGGAGCTGCAGCGGTTTCTGCTGGGGGAGTCGGGAGCGGTCGTGGTCGCCACCCTCCCCTCGGTTGCCGCCGTGCTGCTGCCCCAGGTGATCTCCGGGTTCCGCAGCCGGCGGCCGGAGGTGGCGATCCAGATCCTGGACGGACTGGAACGGTCGGTGCTGGACCGCGTGCTGTCCGGGGACGCGGACTTCGCGATCACCACCGGCGAGCCGTCGGGCCGGCTGGAGCACCGCCCCCTCGTGCGGGACAGGTTCGTCGCGGTACTGCCCCAGGAGCATCCGCTCGCCGCCCGTACGGAGGTGGCCTGGGAGGACCTGGCCCGCGAGCCGTTCCTCGCCGTCGGACGGGAGTCGAGCGTACGGCGGCTGACCGACGCGGCCTTCGCCCAGATCGACGCGCCGGCCGTACCGGCTGCCGAGGCGGGCAGCGTGGCGACGGTCGGCGGTCTCGTCGCCGCGGGGCTGGGGGTCTCGGCGCTGCCCGCCCTGGTGCTGCCGCTGCTGGGCACCGGGCCGCTCGTCCACCGGCCGCTGACCGACCCCGTGGTGGACCGGCGCCTGGACATCGCCCTGCGGGAACGCCGGCCGCTGCCGCTGGCGGCGCAGCGGTTCCTGGAGACGCTGGAGGAGTTCCGCACGCAGCAGCGCGATCTCCCGCCCGGGGTCTCCTGGGCCTGACGCCCTCCACGTGGTCTCCAACTCATGCGAAAACCGCATGGATTGATGGAGCTTTCTTGCTGGACACGCATTTCCTCGGCTCGGCACGCTGAAGCCGCGGGGAAACGGATCCGGCGAGGAGCAGGGGGCACCGCAGTGACGAGCAGGCATCCGGAAACCGGCGGCCCGGGGCAGTTGCGCGGACTGAAGGTGGTGGAGTTCGCGCACGTGGTGGCGGGTCCGCTGGCGGGCTCCCTGCTGGCCGACCAGGGGGCCGACGTGGTGCACGTGGAGCCGCCGGGCACGGGGGACGCCGCCCGCGGGATGGGGCCGCGGAAGGACGGCCACCCGCTGTGGTTCAAGGTCGCCGCGCGCAACAAGCGCTCCGTCACGCTCGATCTGCACCACGAGTCCGGCCGGGAGCTCGCCCAGCGGCTCGTGGCCTGGGCGGACGTCGTCATCGTCACCCTGCGCAGCGGACGGCTGCGCGCCTGGGGCCTCGACTGGGAGACGGTGCACCGGATCAACCCGAAGGCCGTACTGCTGCAGATATCCGGCTTCGGCGCGACCTCCTCACAGGCCGACGCACCCGGCTTCGGCAAGGTCGGTGAGGCGCGCAGCGGCGTGGTGCATCTGACCGGGTTCCCCGAAGGGCCGCCCGTGCACACCGGCTTCTCGCACGGCGACGCCGTCACCGGGCTGATGGGCGCTTACGCCGTCCTCGCCGCCCTGCACCGCCGGGACCACGACCCCCGCTTCGACGGGGAGTGGATCGATCTCGCGCTGTTCGAGCCGCTGTTCCGGCTCGTGGAGTGGCAGGTCATCGTCCACGACCAACTCGGCACGGTGCCCGAGCGATCCGGAAACCAACTCGCGGTCGCCCCCGCGGCGGTGATCAACACCTACCGGTCCCGCGACGGCGAGTGGCTCACGGTGACCTCGGCGACCCTGCGCTCCGTACGCAACATCGCCCGGCTCCTCGGCCTGGACGAGGACGAGTTCGCCACGGCGGAGCAGCAGTACGCCAAGCGCGGGCAGCTGGACGACGGCCTGCGGGCGTGGGTGGGCGAGCGCACCGCCGCCGCCTGCCTGGAGGCGTTCGCCCGCGCCGAAGTGGTGGCCTCCCGGGTGTTCAGCGCCGAGGACATCGCCGCCGACCCCGTCTACGCCGAGCGGGAGGACATCGTCACCGTCGACGACGCCGACCTGGGGCCCGTCCGCATGCAGGCAGTGCTCCCGCACTTCAGGCAGCGGCCGGGGCGGGTATGGCGGACCGGTCCCGGCCTGGGGCAGGACAACCACCTCGTCTACTGCGACTGGCTCGGTCTCGGCGAGGACGAACTGGCACAACTGGAGCAGCGCCATGTCGTCTGACACCGGCGCCGCCGTGCCGCCCCGCCCTCCGCTGCGCTCCCTGCTCTTCGTCCCCGGCAGCAGAACGGACTGGCTGCCGAAGGCGCAGGCGGCGGGCGCCGACGCGGTCGTCCTCGACCTGGAGGACGCGGTACCGCAGGCGGGCAAAGCGGCGGCCCGCGACCAGGTGGCCGAGGCGATCGCCCAGGCCGCCGAGGCCACCGCCCAGGCTGCCGAGGCGTCCGCCCCTCCCGCCCAGGGCGTGGCCGGCCCCGGCCGTCCGCCGGCGCTCTTCGTCCGGGTCAACCCGCTGGACGGCTGGGCTGCCGCCGAGGAACTCCGGACGGTTGCGCGTCCCGGACTCGGCGGCATCGTGCTGCCCAAGGTGGACGGACCCCAGGACGTGCGCCTCGCCGACCGGCTGCTCGGCTGGTGCGAACGCGAACAGGGGCTGCCCACGGGGTGGTTCGCCCTCGTGCCGCTGCTGGAGACGGCCCGCGCCCTGTACGCGGCGCACGACTGCGCGGCAGCCGCCGCCCGCGTGGCCTACCTTGGCGCCATCACCGGTTCAGGTGGTGACGTCGAGCGTGCCATCGGCTACCGCTGGAGCCCGCAGGGCACCGAGACCCACGCCCTGCGCTCCCGCGTCCTGCTGGACGTACGCGCCGCGGGAGCGCCGCACCCGGTCACCGGGCTGTGGACCCGCGTGGGCGATCTCGACGGGCTGCGCTCCTTCGCCGAACAGAACCGCTCCCTCGGCTACACCGGCATGATGGCGATCCACCCCTCCCACATCCCCGTGATCAACGCCGTGTTCTCCCCCACCCCCGAGGAACTCGACCGCGCCGCCCGGCTGCTGGCCACAGTCCAGGAGGCACGGACCCGCGGCGCGGGCGCGGTCACGTTCGAGGGCGAGATGGTCGACGAGGCGATGGCGGAAACCGCACGCTCACTGCTGCAGCGGCACGGCCGCGGCGCCACCTGACGCCCTGACGCCCTGACATCCTGACGCCCGCACCGTGCGAAGCTGAGGGCGCAGCGGTATCGGAACCGGGGGGTCGATGGGGTGCCCGAGCGTGCGAGTTGGGAACCGCCGGAGGAGCTGACGGCGGCGGAGCTGGGCCTGTGGCAGGCGTACCGGAACGGCAGCACCTACGACCTTCGTACGGGGGATGCGCGGCACGACGACCCGTTCGGCGAGGTCCGCTGGGGACCCGAACGCGCCGTACGCGCCCGGGTGGTGGCGCGCCTGCTGCTCGACGGACCGCCTCCGCTGCCCGGCAGGGCGCCCGCGCTGAAGCTGACGGGCTGCTACATCACCGGCCACCTCGACCTGGCCAACTCGGAGATCACCGTCCCCGTCGAACTCCAGCAGTGCCGTCTGGAGGCGTCGTTGCTGCTCGTCGACTGCCGTGCGGGCCTTGTGATCCTGCACCGGTGCTGGGCGCCGCGGCTGGAGGCGACGCGGCTCACCGTCGAGGGCGATCTACGGCTGAACGAGAGCCGGCTGGCCCGGGGCCTGGTCCTTGCGCAGGCCAACATCGGCACGGACCTCTCCCTGGAGGGCCTCGAGCTGGGCGGTGACCGGCGCGGCAAGGCGCTGGACGCCGACGGGATGAACATCGCCCAGGACGTGAACGCCGACCGGCTGGAGGCCACGGGCGAGCTGTCCCTGCGGGGCGCACGGGTGGGCGGCACCATGAGCTTGCACGGCTGCCGGCTGAGCAATCCCCGCGGCAGATGGGCGCTCACCGCCTCCCGGCTCACCGTCGAGGAGAACCTGGTGGTCGCTCCCGGCGCACTGCCCTCGGGGTCCGACTCCCGGTTGGCCCGCATGCAATCCGCCGCCGTCCAGGGAGGCATCAACCTGGACAGCTCGACCATCGGCGGTGCGCTGGTCCTGGACGGCGTGCGGCTGAAACTGGCAGACGACCAGGAGCTCTCACTGCGCGGCATCCAGGCCACGGAGCTGACGTTCACTCCCGAGTGCCCGGAGCGGGGCCGGGTGGACCTCCAGGACACCGTGGTCAGCCGGCTGGTCGACCGGGCCGCCAGCTGGCCCGGCGACGGCCGGCTGCGCCTGCGCGGCTTCACCTACGAGTACCTGATCCCGAAAGGCCCCTTCCCCCTGGACCAGCGGCTGGCCTGGGTGCATGAGGCGACTCCGGAGTTCAACCCTGAGCCGTACGACCGGCTCGCCGCCTGCCTCCAGGCCGGAGGTGAGGAGGCCGACGCGCACACCGTCCTCCTCACCAAGCTCCGGCGACGGCGGGAGACCCTCCACGGGCCGCTCCGGGTGTGGGACTACATCCAGGACCTCGCCCTGGGCTACGGCTACCGGCCCGGCCGCGCGGTCCTGTGGCTGGTCCTGCTGCTGACGGGCGGCTCGGTGTGGTTCGCGAAGAACCCGCCGCCTGCCCTCAAACCCGACGAGGCGCCGCACTGGGAGCCGTTCATCTACACCCTCGACCTGCTGCTGCCCGTGCTCGACCTCGGGCAGGAGGCGGCCTGGCGGACCACCGGGGCCTCCCAGTGGATAGCCCTGACGCTCGTCATCCTCGGCTGGCTGCTGGCCACCATCGTGACCGCCGGGGCGGCAGCCGTCATCCTGCGCCGGAACTGAGGGCCGGCCGGACGGGTCAGTTGCTCAGCTCCCAGTCCCGCAGCAGGTAGCTCGTCGAGCAGACGGTGTCCAGGAAGTACGCGCCCGCCTTCCCGCAGCCCTCGTCCGGCTCGACGGGGGTGCCGTGGTCCATGCCGTCCACCAGATAGCTGCGTACCGCGACCTGCCCGGCACCGTCCTGGTAGTCCGCCTGTGTGGTGCCGCCGGGGAGCTGGTGGGTGGCGTCGGCGGTCTGGTCGGCGCCCAGGACGTTCGTCCACTGCTTGACCGACTCGGTGGCGTTGCGGGGCGCGACCGTGTGGTCGGCCGTGCCGTGCCAGACCGAGACCCGGGGCCGCGGGCCGCTGTATCCGGGGTACGCGGCGCGCACCAGATCGCCCCACTGTTGCGGGGTCTTGCTGACGCCGGGGTTCATACAACCGAAGGCGTCCACCAGCGAGGTCGCGCAGCCGGCCGGCAGCCCAGCGATGACACCGCCGCCCGCGAAGGCGTCGGGGTAGGCCGCGAGCAGCGCGGAGGTCATCCCGCCGCCGGCCGACAGCCCGGTGACGTACACCCGGGAGGGGTCGGCGTCCAGGTCCCGCACGGTGCGCTCCACCATCTGCCGGACGGAAAGCGCCTCGCCGCCGCCCCGCCCGGTGTCGCCGGACTGGAACCAGTTGAAGCACCGGTTGGCGTTGTTGGCCGTCTCCTGCTGCGGCGCGACGACGGAGAAGCCGTGCTCGTCGGCGGCCCGCTGCCAGCCCGCGCCGTCGAAGTACGTGGCGGCGTCCTGTGTGCAGCCGTGCAGTACGACGACCACGGGCCGCCCGGCGCCGAGCCCGTCGGGTGTGTAGCGGTACATGGACAGCGCGCCGGGGTTGGAGCCGAAGTCGGTGACCCGTTCGAGACCGGCGGCGATGGTGGCCCCTTGCCCGCCTTGTCTGCCTTGTCCGCCTTCGGATGCGGAGGACGTGCCGGAGACGCCCAGCGCGGAGAGGGTGAGAGCGGCGAGCAGCGCTGCCGCGGTGCGCACGGAGGTTCGCATGAGGGGTTCCTTCCGTGGTGCTGGTGTGGGGGTTCCGGGCACGGGCGGCCCGGTGAGCGGCACCGTAGGGCGGGCGCAGCGGCGGGCGAACGTGTCGGACCGCCAGCGGTACGGGGGTGCGGCTGTGAGGCGGCCACATTGCGAGGCGCGCACCGGCCGGATGTGGCGCCCGCACATACGGTCCCGGCCAAGTGCGGGCGGGCGCCACATCTGACGGCCGGCCGACCGAGCCTAGGCTGCCGCCATGACGCCTCGCCGCGAGTCCATCCCCGCAGAGCCTCCCTCCGTCGACCTGGACCTCACCGGCCGCACCGCGCTGGTCACCGGCGCGGCCGGCGGCATCGGCCGGGCCTGCGCGCTGCGGCTGGCGGCGGCGGGCGCCCGGCTCCGCGCGGTCGACCTGGACCCGGAAGGCCTCAAGGCGCTGGCGGAGGAGGCGGCCCCGGGACCCGCGGGGGCCGGGGCCGTGGAGATCCACCCCCTCGATCTGACGGACCCCGCAGGGCTGGACGCCGCCGAACGCGCGGCGGACGGCGCCGACGTACTCGTCAACGCGGCCGGCACCCAGCTCGTCCGCCCCATCGAGGAGTTCCCGCCCGAGGCGTTCCGCCGGATGCTCACCCTCATGCTGGAGGCGCCGTTCCGCACCACCCGGGGCGCGCTCCGCCGGATGTACGCGCAAGGGTGGGGCCGGATCGTGCACATCTCCTCCGTGCACGGGCTGCGGGCCTCCGCGTACAAGTCGGCGTACGTGGCGGCCAAGCACGGGCTGGAGGGGCTGTGCAAGACGACGGCGCTGGAGGCCGCCGCGCACGGGGTGACCGCGAACTGCGTCAACCCCGCCTATGTGCGCACGCCGCTGGTGGAGCGGCAGATCGCGGACCAGGCCGAAGCGCACGGCATCCCGGCCGAGCGCGTGATCAGCGACATCATGCTCGCGGACTCGGCCGTCAAGCGGCTGCTGGAGCCGTACGAGGTCGCCGAGGCGGTCGCCTATCTGTGCACTCCCGCCGCAGCGTTCATCACCGGTTCCGCTCTGCCTCTCGACGGCGCATGGACCGCTCACTGACCCTGTGGCCATGCACAGCCCCACCGACAACAGCCCTGACCCCGACCC
>NZ_JADKMA010000205.1 GCF_017676365.1 Streptomyces oryzae | reverse complement strand
AGAATGTCCTCGGCGACCATCACCCCCATCGCGTGGTTGGCCTCCGGGGTGCAGGCGGCCATGTGGGAGGTGAGGGTCACATTGGGTGCTGTGCGCAGCGGGTGGCCGGGAGGGAGGGGTTCCGCGGCGAAGGCGTCCAGCGCGGCGGCGGTCAGCTGTCCACAGTGCAGCGCCTCGGCGAGCGCCGCGTCGTCGACAAGCCCGCCGCGGGCGGCGTTGACCAGGACGGCACCCGGCTTCATCGCGGCCAGGCGGGCGGCGCCGAGCAGCGGTTCACCGGAAGGCGGCGGAAGGTGCAGGGTGACCACATCGGCCCCGGCGAGAACCACGTCGAGTGGGGCAGGCTCGGCGTCTGCCGCACGGACCGCTTCGTCGGCCACGTACGGATCGTGCGCGAGCACCCGCATGCCGAACGCCCGCGCATAGCCGGCGACGAGGCGGCCGATCCGCCCGAAGCCGACGACGCCGAGGGTGCGGCCGTGCAGTTCGGGGCCGAAGAGCTTGGGCCAGCTGCCCTCCGCGACCGCGTGGTGCGAGGCGGTGATCCGCCGCGTGGCGTCCAGGATCAGGCCGAAGGTGTACTCGGCCACGGCCCGGGAGTTGGAGCCGGGCGCGCAGACGACGGGGATGCCCCGGTCGCGGGCCGCGTCGAGGTCGATGGTGTCGGTGCCGACGCCGTGCTTGGCGACGACCTTCAGCCGCGGTGCCGCGTCCAGCACCTCGGCGGTGATCCGGTCCATGCCGGCGATCAGTGCGTCGGCGCCGGATATCCGCTCCAGCAGCTCCGGGTACGGCAGCGCCCGGTCGCCGTACGGCCGGAGCGGGCCTGCGCCGCTCTCGGCGAGCAGGGTCCACGGCGCTGCCGAGTGCCGCGCGAAGGTGGGCGTGGTGATGAGCGTGGTGAAGGCCGGGGAGCTCATGCGCCGGTGCTCCGGGCGGCGGCGAGGTGCGCGGTTGCGGCCTGCTGGAGGTGGACGACATCGGAGGCGACGCTGGCGAAGGTGAACCCCTCGCCGAGCCTGCGGGCCGCGCTCGCGCCGTCGGCGTTGTGGATACCGGCGGCGATACCGGCGGCCTCGGCGGCCTTGCTGATCCGGGTGAGGGCCGCCTCGAACTCCGCGGCGACGTCCGGGTCGGTCGAGGTCCGGCCGCCGATGGCCAGCCGCAGGTCGGAGGGGCCGACGTAGATGCCGTCGAGGCCGGGCGTAGCACAGATCTCCTCGACGGCGGCCAGCCCCTCGGCAGTCTCGATCATGGCCAGCACGGCGGTCTGTGCATGGGTGTCGGCCGGATCGGGGCCGATCCGCAACTGCGCCCGCATGGGCCCGTAGGAGCGGCGCCCGTGCGGCGGATACCGTACGGCGCCGACCGCGTCGGCCGCGTCCTGCGCGGAGTTGACCAGCGGCACGATGACGGCGGCGGCACCGGCGTCGAGGGCGCGGCCTATGCAGGTGAGGTCGTTGGCCTCGACACGGACCACGCCGACGGCGGTGGAGCCCCGGGTGTCGGTGGCGATCAGATTGTTGAGCAGCCCTTGGTAGCCGAACAGACCGTGCTGGGCGTCGAAGGCCAGGTAGTCGTACCCGACACGGGCGAGGCGTTCGGCGGCGACGGGGGAGTCGAGCAACGACCAGTAGCCGAGGAGGCGTTGGCGGTTGCGCAGGGCGGCGGTGAATTGCGCTGCGGTGGTCATGGCGGTTCTCCGGACGGGAGGAGGAGGGGCTCGGGCCTGGTCAGCGGTTGTACGCGGGCATCGGCCCGCGCAGCGCGGCGCCGACGGCGTCGCAGGCCGCGATGGTGTCGGCGGACAGCGGACCGGCCTGCGCCGCGGCGATGTTGGACCGCAGGTGCTCGGCCTTCGAGCCGCCGAGCAGCAGCGCGTCGGTGGAGGGGCGGTGCAGCAGCCAGCGCAGGGCCAGTTCGGTGAGCGGGACACCGGCCTGGTCGGCGACGGCGGAGAGCTGCGCGACGGCCTCGAAGAGCTCCGCGTTCCAGTAGCGCTGCTTGTACATCGCGGCGAGCTTCGAGTCGCCGAACCGGCCGCCGTCCGGGTCGGTCCCGAAGCGGTGCCTGCCGGTGAGGAGGCCGCCGCCGAGGGGGTTGTAGACCATGGTGCGCAGCCCGCTGACCGCCGCGTACTCGACGTACTCCTCCTCGATCCGCCGGGCGAGGAGGTTGTGCAGCTGCTGTGCGATGACCGGACGCGGGGCGCCGACCTCGTCAGCGGTGCGGGTGAGCTCCGCGATCTGCCAGGCCGCGTAGTTGGAGACGCCGAGGGCGCGGATCTTCCCCTCAGCGGCGAACTCCGCGACGGTCGCCAGCGTCTCGGCCATCGGCGTACTGCGGTCGGGCTGGTGGAGGTAGAAGAGGTCCACGTGATCGGTGCCGAGCCTCTTGAGGCTGCCTTCGAGTGCCGCGCGCAGCCCCGCGGAGGAGAGCGGGGCGTGCTCCCCCTGGTCGGGATGGGGGATGCCGGCCTTGGTGGCGAGCACGATCTTCTCCCGGCGGCCGGGCAGCAGCTCGGCGAGTATCCGCTCGCTCTCGCCGCCCGCGTATCCGTTGGCGGTGTCGACGCCGGTGATCCCGGCGTCGAGGGCGGCGTCCAGCATCCCGGCGGCGCCAGCGCGGTCGACGGTGTCGCCGAACGTCATGGTGCCCAGGACCAGGCGGGACAGCGGTACGGGGACGGAGGGCAGTCCGATGCCCTGCGGGCCGGGGCCGGGGCTGGAGCCTGGGTCAGAGCCGGGGCGGTTGCCGGTGCCGGTGCTCACGAGCGGTTCCTTCCGGTACGGGTGCCGCGCGCCGCCCGCCCCGGGGCGGATGGCGCACGGCCGTTGTCGTGCAGGGCACGCTCGCATGGTTGCGCGTTCCGCGCAAGAGTCTCGCGCGAATCGCGCATCCTGTGCCATCATCGAGTGCCATCGGCGCCGTGGCCCCTGGCTCTCTGCGTGCCGTGTGCACAACCCGCGCGAAGCCCGGCCCGCGCGGAGCGTTGAAGGAGGTTCTTGTGTCCCCTGGGACTGGCGTCGCGTCGGTCGTGGCCCTCGCCGACGATCTGTCGGGCGCTGCCGAGGTGGCAGCGCTGCTGCGGCTGCCCGCCCGGCTCGTCCTCGACCCGTCGGACCTGCGCACCTCCCAGGGCACTCCCCAGGACCACCGAGCAGCCGTCGTCGCGGACCTCGACTCACGCCAGGCGCAGGGCAGCACGGCGGCCGGAGCCGTACGGGCCGCGCTGGCCTGCGCCGACGCAGCCCGCTCGCCCCGCCATGAGCCGGTCCTCCGGTACAAGAAGTCCGACTCGTTGCTGCGCGGCAACGTCGGCGCCGAGGCCGTCGCCTTCGCGGAGGGCGCGACCGCGGTGGTCGTGGCCATGGCGCTGCCCGGCGCGGGGCGGGCCGTACGCGAGGGCGTGCTGCACGTCGACGGCGTACCGCTGCACGAGAGCGCCGCCTGGCGTGCCGAGGGACGCACGGCGCCCCGGTCCGTCGCCGAAGCTCTCGCGCCACTGCCCACCGCCCACGTACCGCTCGAGGCAGTACGCCAGAGGGCCGACGGCCTCGCCGCCCTGCTGAAGGACGTGGCCGCCCAGGGCCGGCACCCGGTCTGCGACGCCGAGACCGACGCCGACCTCTCGGCCGTCGCCGAGGCCGCGGTGACGCTCGGGCCCGGATACCGGCTGCTGGGCAGCGGCGGACTCGCGGCGGCCCTCGGCCGGCACATCGGAACCGGCACACCCGGACAGGCGGCCGACCACGAGAAGGGCCTTGACCTCGGGGTCAACCACGTTGGCAACGCCGCCGACAGAGGCTTCGACGCAGCCATCGACGACGGCGCCACCGCCGCTCCGCATCCGCTGCTCGTCGTCGCCGGGAGCGCGGAGCCCGTCGTAGGTGCACAGATCGCGCAGCTGGTGGCGGCCGGGGCGCGTCATCTGCCGCTGTCTCCCCGGTCGTTGGCCGCGGACGAGCCCGTACCGCTGCCGCCGCTCGCTTCCGGCACCGTCACCGTGATCTCGGTTGACGGAACCGACGGGGTACGCCCGGACCGGGCGCGGCTGCTGGTCGCGGGGCTGGCGCGAACGGTGGCGGCGCTGCCCGGCCGTCCCGATCTGGTGCTCACTGGGGGAGAGACCGCCCGCCGGGTGCTCGACGCCGTGGGAATCAGCACCCTGCAGCCGGTGGCCGAGCTGCACCACGGCGCCGTCCACTCCCTCACCTGCGACG
This sequence comes from Streptomyces oryzae, assembly GCF_017676365.1. GTDB lineage: Bacteria > Actinomycetota > Actinomycetes > Streptomycetales > Streptomycetaceae > Streptomyces > Streptomyces oryzae. The sequence continues at coordinate 9,706 of NZ_JADKMA010000205.1, read as the reverse complement.
GGCGGTCGGTCGTCACCCGGCCCGGCAGCTTCGGCGGCCCCGACTCCCTCCACCGGATCGCGACCGCGCTCCGCCCCGGACTTCTCTCCCCGCCCGTACCGCCACCCCGGCCCACCGCGCCCGCCTCGTCCCTCGCCCCGCAACCCACGCCCGCAACAGCAACAGCACTGCCACGTCAAGGAGTCAACCGGTGAACGCGCAGCAGCCCCTTCCCCTGATCGGCCTCACCATGGGTGACGGCGCCGGCGTCGGCCCCGAGGTGATCGTGCCGGCGGTGCTGGACGCCGGGACGCTGCGCCGGTGCAGGCCCGTGGTGATCGGCGACGCCGCACGGCTGCGGGAGGCGGCCGGGATCCTCGGCGCCGACTGCGAGATCGTGGCCGTCGAGACCCCCGCCGAGGCCGAGTTCACCCCCGGCCGGGTCAACGTCGTCGACCTCGCACTGCTCCCCGCCGGGCTGCCCTGGGGCCGGCTCTCCGCAGCGGCGGGCAACGCGGCGTACGAGTACGTCAAGCGTGCCGCCGAGCTCGCCGTCGCCGGGGAGATCGACGGCATCTGCACGGCGCCGCTCAACAAGGAGGCGCTGCACGCCGCCGGGCACCTCTATCCCGGGCACACCGAACTGCTGGCGCAGCTCACCGGCGTCGAGGAGGTGTCGATGATGCTCTCGACCGAGCGGGTGAAGGTCATCCACGTCACCACGCACATCGGTCTGCTGGACGCCGTGCGCCGGATCGAGCCGGGGCTGGTGGAACGGACCGTACGCCGTGGGCACCAGGCACTGGTCAGGGCCGGCCGGGCGAACCCTGTCATCGGCGTCTGCGGCATCAACCCGCACGCCGGCGAGAACGGGCTGTTCGGTTACGGCGAGGAGGAGGAGAAGATCGTGCCGGCGCTGGCGAAGGTGCGCGAAGCGGGCATCGACGCGCGCGGCCCGCTCCCCGCCGACACCGCCTTCTTCCTGGCCTCGCGCGGGGATTACGACCTCATCGTGGCGATGTACCACGACCAGGGCCACGGGCCGGTGAAGGTGCTCGGCATCGAGGCGGGCGTCAACCTCACCGTCGGCCTGCCGGTCATCCGCACCTCGGTGGACCACGGCACCGCGTTCGACATCGCGGGTACCGGCAAGGCCGAGGCCGGTAGCATGATCGAGGCGCTGCGGCAGGCCGCCGAGATGTCCACCGCCGGCTGAACCGGCGAGCAGCGAAGGACAGTTGGACCGACCACCGCGAAGGACACCTGATGCCGCCCAATGGATCGCAGGCCCGCCGTGAGGAGATCCTCCACCTCGCCACGACCACGGGTCTGGCCAGCGTCGAGGAGCTTTCACAGCACTTCGGCGTGACCGCCTCCACCATCCGCCGCGACCTGGCCAGGCTCACCGCCGACGGCCGGCTCGCCCGCACCTATGGCGGCGCGATGGCGCTGACCGCGCACCCGGAGGCGTCGCTGCGCCAGCGGACCGGCGAGGCGTATCCGCAGAAGCGGGCCATCGCCAGGTGGGCGGCGGCGCAGGTGCAGCCGGGCGAGTCCGTGCTGCTGGACGCCGGCTCGACGGTCGGGGCGCTGGCCCACGAACTGCGGACGGCCGAGGACCTCACCGTGGCCACGACCGGGCTGACGGCGCTGCACGAGCTGGCGGACGTCGAGACCGTCCATGTGGAGTGCCTGGGCGGCACATGGCGTCCGGTCAGCCAGGCGTTCGTGGGCCCGCTGACCGAGGCGGCGCTGGAGCGGCTGACGTTCGACCGGGTCTTCCTGTCCGCCGACGGCGTCACGGCGGACAACGGGATCTGCGAGGCGGATCTGCGGCAGACCCGGCTGAAGGAGCTGATGGCGCGCCGGGCCGCGCACACCTACGTACTGGCGCACGCGGAGAAGCTGGGCCGGGCTCCGTTCCACACCTGGGCCGCCCTGCCGTCCGGCTGGACGCTGGTCACGGACGAGGGCGCGAGCCCCGCGCAGGTCGCGGAGTTCACCGAGCGGGGCGTGCGGGTGGTACGGGCCGAGCCGGTCGAGGAGCTGGGGGCGGAGTCGGCCGTGGCCCGCTGACGCCGTGGCCCGCTGACGCCTCGGGAGGGCGGCAGCGGGCCACGTGCGGATCCCCGGACGGACGCCGTACGGGCGCCGTACGGGCGCTGCCTCAGCCGTTCGGGTCGAACGGTATGCCGTCCGGCATCGCCTCGGACAGATGGCCGTTGAAGGTGTCGTCCTTGATGCCGAGCGTGGCGCTGCCGAAGTCGGCCGCTGTCAGCTTGTCGCGCAGGCCTGCGGGGTAGCCGTCCCAGCCGACCAGGGAGGGGTACTGCCAGGCACCGCGGTGGTTCTCGGGCGGCTCGTCACCGCCGTCGTTCTTGGCGGCGCGGAAGCAGTGGGTGCTCACCCCGTCCTTGTGGTAGACGACCTTGGGGTGGGTGCCCTCGAACGGCAGATCGTCCTTGCCGTGCACGGTGAATCCGCCGTGGTTGGAGGTCGAGACGTACTCGACCTGGTCGTTGTGCACCCAGACCACGACATGCTCCCAGTCGTGCCGGTGCCCGGCGCTTCCGCCGCCCAGCGCGGCCTGGTCCTTCTCGAAGTAGGAGGCGTAGGCGAGGGCGCACCAGTCGTTGTTGCACTTGGTGCGGGAGTATCCGTTGGTGTTCTCCAGGTCCGACGCGTCGTGACAGTTGCCGTTGACGTCGCCGCCGATCTTCAGGCCAGGTGCGATCGTGCCGTCCGGGCCGATGGCGGGAGTCGCGTAACAGCCGTCGGTGTCGTAGTCGTAGGCGGGCTGGAACTTCTGCTCCAGCGCGCTCGCGTTCGCGGGCAGCGCCTGCGGCGGGTCGGCCAGTGCGGTGCCGGGCAGCCCGACGACCAGAGCGAAGGCCCCGGCCACGACGGCCGGGGCCCTTCTGCTCCACCTCGCGGCCCGGCGGGGCCGGTCGGCTGGGGCGTGATGCGGGGCGTTCGCCTCTCTCATGTGCGCACTCCACAGTGGGGGGTGAGTTGCCCGGCTCACGCTGCCGTGAGTCGCGGCACCTGCCAAGAGGGCCGAACGGCTTTGTGACCCCCCGCACTTCACCTACCAGGGGCCCCGCTTCCCCCGGCCCGGGTGCGCCGGCGTGTTGGTACGGCACCCCTGCCGAAAGTCAGGGCTGCCGCTGCCTTTCGTGGGTGCCTGACGCCGGGCGCCGCTTCCTACGCTCCAGCCCATGATCCGTACACCTCGTGCGGCGGCCGCCCTGCTGGCCGCCGCTGTGCTCAGCACGACAGCCACGGCCTGCGCTTCGGCCGAGGGCCCGGCGGCGCCCGGCGCCCGCTCCGCCGTCTCGAAGGCCACGGGCGCGGACGCGCAGCGCGACACCCGCCTGGCCATACCCCGGCCGACCGGCCCCTGGGCCATCGGCAGGGACACCCTGCAGCTGACGGACGAGCACCGCCGCGACCTCTGGGTCCCGTCGGCCGGCGCCCGCCGGGTGATGGTGTCGCTCTTCTACCCCGCCCGGCGCGGTGCCCAGCACGGCGCCCGCGCCCCGTACATCTCCGCGAAGGAGGCCGAACTGCTCCTCAAGGGGCTGAAGTTGGACACGTCCTTCCAGCCCGGCCGGCTCACCTCTGTCCGTACGAACGCCCGCACCGGGGCCCGTCCAGCGCCGGGCAGGCACCCCCTGGTCGTGCTCTCGCCCGGCTTCACACTGCACCGGGCCACCCTCACCCGGCTCTCGGAAGAGCTGGCCTCGCACGGCTATGTTGTCGCACTCCTGGACCACGCCTACGAATCGTTCGGCACGACCTTCACCGCCAGCTCAGCCGCACCCTCGGACGGCTCCGCCGGACGCACCCTGACGTGCGTCGCCTGCAAGACGGTCGAGAGCGCTCCCGACGACGCGGCGGAGAAGAGACTGCTGGCCAGGGCGGCGCGGAACCGGGCGGCCGACATCTCCTTCGTCGTCGACGAGTTGACCACCCCCTCGAAGCCGTTGAAGCCCTTGGAGCCCTCGAAAGCCTCGAAATCCTCGACGGAGAAGAACAGCAAGCGGCCACGCGACTACGCGGCTCTCATCGATCCCCGCCGGATCGGCGCAGCGGGCCATTCGCTCGGCGGCAACGCGGCGGCGGTCGCGGCGGGTACGGACCGCCGTATCAAGGCCGCGGGGAACCTGGACGGTTCGTTCTTCGCGCCCGTGCCCCGGGCGGGCGCCGGGCGCCCGGTACTGATGCTCGGCACCCGGAAGGGGCACAACCCGCGGGCGGACGACGTGACGTGGCCGCGGACCTGGCAGCGGCTGCACGGCTGGAAGAGGTGGCTCACGGTGGCCGGCTCCGGCCACTTCACCTTCATCGACCTGCCGATCCTTGGTGGACAGGCCGGTGTCACCGATCCCTCGGCGCCGCTGTCGGGCAAGCGCTCAGGAGAGATCACCACACAGTATGTGACGGCGTTCTTCGATCACCACCTGCGCGGGCTGCCCCGCCCGCTGCTGGACGGCCCCTCGAAGGAGAACCCGGAGGTGGACTTCCACACGCCGTAGCGGCGGGCCGGACGGCGTCAGGCGCTCCGCCGGGTGAGTCTGCGACGCAGGCCGCGGGTGAGGCGCAGGCGGTCGACCCGGACAGTGAGCGCGGTGTCCGGCTGAAGCTTGGCGTACATCGGTACGAGGCCGCGGCGCCAGCGCGCCACGCTCGGCGGCAGCTCCGGCTGCCCCAGGGGGAGGGTGTGGCGCCAATTGGCCGCGGTTATCCGCAGCGTGGCTGTCCACCGGCCCGGGGGCAGGGTGTCGAGGGGGAGGTCAGCCGAGAGTCGTCCGTTCTCCTGGAGCAGCAGGGGGAAGTCGAGAGTGGCGCCGGCGGCCGCCAGCCGTACGACGGCGGATCCCGGCGGCGGAGCGACAAGGTTGGTCGTACCGCGCAGCTGCAGAAAGGTCCCGTGCCAGGCGGGAGGTTCCGCTTCGAAGCGCAGCTCTTCGCGGAGCCGGGCCTTCGCGACATGCTGGAGGCGCAGGGTGAGATTGCCGAAGGCGGTGGGGTAGAGCCTGGCCATCCGGATACCCCCCGAGCCGTCGTCGGCGAGGCAGCTGACGGGGCACACGCCGGCGTCCGGGTCGCGCTGATTGCCCAGCCGTACGGTCTTGGCAAGCCCGTTGACGGTGTAGCGCAGATACAGGTCCCAGAAACCGTCGGCCATGGGGGCATGGGTTCCGTCGCCGCCGAGGAGGTCGAAATCCGCTTCGAAAGAGTCACCGTCGAGGCGGATTTCGGCGTGCTGCGTCGTGGTGTCCTTGCCGCGGTGCTCCAGGAAAATCTCGACGTTCCGTTCGTCGAGGTGCCCTGCCTGGTCCAGCCCGGCACGTCCGCGCAGCCGGAGCCGGGTCCCGGTGAAGGAAAAGCCGGAAAGGCGGTGGGTGAGGGAGAGATGCTCCGTCACGTCGAAACATGCGGCAGGGCTGTCGGAAGAGGCTTTGTGGTCCGGCGGATAGTGTGCGAGCGCCCTTCCCTGCGATATATGGATGCGGAACGGCAAACGGTTCTTGGCCGGCCGGGTATGGGTCAGGAGTTCTTCCAGATTGCCGTGCTGGGTGAGATGACACCGCAGGCGCTCGATCGGTCTCAGCCGGGGCCAGAAGGAGTCGCAGTCGTGATCGGCGACCAGTTTCTGCATGCGGTTGAACTCGCGCAGCTGGACTGCGGATTCGGCTTCCCTGCCCAGGAATTGGAACGCGCCCTGCAACTCCACGGCGAAGTGCCGTAGCAGAAGGGCGTCGCGCTGCGGCCCGGGTTCCAGCTCGGTCCGCAACAGCTCACACACCTGGTCGAGCGAGTCGAGGGCCGGCTGGGTCTTGTTCGTATAGGTCAGATGCTGGCCGTCGGGGCGCCGTACGAGGTAGTAGCAGTCGTAGTCGGCGACCACGGAAATGCGGCGTGCGCGCAGATAGGCGAGCGCGGTGAACGGCTGGTCCTCGCCGATCCGCAGCGAGGTGTCGAAGCGCAGCTGCAGCCGGTCGAGAAGCTCTTTGCGGAAGAGTTTCTGCACGGAGAGGGCCCAGTAGACCCGCGAGGTGAACAGGTCGGCGTCGGGCTGGTTGGCCCGGAACATCGACCGCGGCACTCGCCGCCCCACCGAAGCGATCTTGCCGAGCACGACATCGGCACTGTTCTCCTCGGCGGTCGTGGTCAGCCGAGCCAGTGCCTCGGGTGCCAGATAGTCGTCCGCGTCGAGGAAGAACACATACCGCCCTGTGGCGGTGTCGAGAGCGCGGTTGCGTGGGCCCGAGGGGCCGCCGGAGTTCTCCTGGTGGATCACCCGCAGCAGCCGCGGGTGCCGCTCGGCCAGGAGATCCAGCTCCGCTGCCGTGCCGTCCGTCGAGCCGTCATTCACCACGATCATCTCTATGCGGCCGGGGTCCAGAGACTGGTGCGTGACCGAGGCGATACAGCGCTTGAGGTAGGGGAGGGCGTTGTAAGCAGGTGTTATTACGCTTACGAGGCGTTCTGCGGCATCCATGTGCAGAAGGGTCCCATTCAGGCGTACTGCTGCCAGGAGATGCCGTGCGTTCGGGTGAATGGGGCCCTGTGGGGCGACATTTCAGCACGGAACGTGCTGGATCTCTTACTTACGGCCACCAAAACCGGACGGCTGCCCGGTCACCGCGAGGTGAGGGGCAGCCGCCTGGTGGGGTCGTCGGCTCAGTAGGGGCCGTTGACGTTGTCGATCGAACCGTAGGTCTTGGCCGCGTAGTTGCAGGCCGCGACGATGTTGGCGACCGGGTCCCGCTGGTCGTAGGCGGTGCCGGCGACGTGGTAGGCGTCGAAGGTCGGCTTGATCACCTGGAGCAGACCGATGGACGGGGTGCCGTTCTGGGCGTTGATGTCCCAGTTGTTGATGGCGTTGGGGTTGCCGCCGGACTCCCGGATGATGTTGCGGTGGATGCCCTGGTAGGTACCCGGGATGCCGTGCTGCTTCATGATGGCCAGCGCCTCGTTGATCCAGCCGTCCAGGTTGGTCGACTGGGTCTTGTGCACGGTGCTGGTCCGCTGGGCGGCGTCGCGGTCGGCGCGCTGCGTGGTGCTGCTGCGCTCGGCGGGGGCCTTGGCGGTGTCCAGGGTCAGCTTCTGGCCGGGGCGGATCAGGTCCGGGTCGCCGCCGACGGTCTTCTTGTTGGCGTTGTAGAGGGTGGACCAGCCGCCCTTGATGTCGTGGTCCACGGCGATCTGGTACAGCGTGTCGCCGGTGACGACGGTGTAGGAGCTGGCCTTCTGCTCGGTCTTCGCCTGCGAGGCGGCACCGGCCTTGGCGGTTCCGGCCTGCTTCTGCTCCTGGACCTTGGCCGGTGCGGAGGCGGCGTGCGCGCTTCCCGCTGTCAGCAGGGGAGCGGCGATTCCCGCGCCACCGGCAACGAGGGCGAGCGAAAGCCGGGAAATGTGGCGGGCGCGGCGGGATTTACGGGCATGACGGCCACGTGACATGGGATTGTCCTCTCCTAGCGCCTGCGAGGTGAGCTGTCGGATTCGGGCTGGAGTTGCCCGGCCATAACCCGTGCGCGAGGCGCAGCGGGCATGACTTCACCCCTAGCCGGGCCGCCGAGTGCGGCACGGCACGTACTTGGGTCCCCCGCTCCTGCCGCGTGGTCTGGTGCGAATTTCCCTCGCCGGGCGGCAGGATTCGGCGCCCCGGCAGTGGAACTCCGGCCGTTTACGGAGGCCGGAGCGAGGACACAGAAACACAACGCATTGTTCGGAGCAAGATGCTCGTTTTGAACGCCGGGTATCCGGGAAAAATGATCTCGGAATTCTTCAACGCTGTGCTGTGGATCATTTTCTGAGCGTAAAGCGGTGCGGCGGGCGCATTTCCGAAACCGTATGGGCGCAAAGTTTGTTGACGGCCCGCCAGAAGATCTTGCTCGCGCTCCGCTGCTCGCGGTGTGTTTCTTGACACAGCGGCTACGAAGTGACAACGAGGGAGCGGTAAGTCACCTATATCCGGACATTACGCGCTGAGAGGTGGTAAAAGCGTTGGTTCACGGCGCTGTTGATGCACCCTCCCTCCGCACCGAAAAAGCCCGGGAGCCCGCGGCCGGCACAGCGGCGGCCGCGGGCTCCCGGGTGTTCAGCGGCGTGTGTGCCGCGTCGGGTCGGAGGAACCGGTCGGGGGAACGGTCAAAGAACCGGTCAGAGGAAGCTGACGTTCTGGGCGAGGGACAGCTCGCTGGAGTAGTTGATGGTGTTGGTGGCCGAGCGCATATAGGCCTTCCAGGCGTCGGAGCCCGACTCACGCCCGCCGCCGGTCTCCTTCTCGCCGCCGAAAGCGCCACCGATCTCCGCGCCGGAGGTCCCGATGTTGACGTTGGCGATGCCGCAGTCGGAGCCGGCCGCCGAGAGGAAGATCTCGGCCTCCTGCTGGTCACGGGTGAAGATGCTGGACGACAGGCCCTGCGGGACGTCGTTGTGCAGCGCGATGGCCTCCTCCAGGGTGTCGTAGGTGAGCACGTAGAGGATCGGGGCGAAGGTCTCCTCCCGTACCACCTCGTTCTGCTCGTCCACACGCACCAGGACCGGCTCGGTGTAGGCGGCCTGCGGGGCGGCTTCGGCCAGCCGCCGGTTGCCGCCCGCGAGGATCTTGCCGCCCTGCGCCTGGACGCGGGTCAGCGCGCTGTTCATCGTCTCCAGGGCCGCGGTGGAGATGAGCGGGCCCACCAGCGTGTTCTCGTCGAACGGGTCGCCGATCGGCAGCTTGCGATACGCGCTGGTCAGCCGCTCCACCAGCGGCTCAGCGACGTCACGGTGCACGATCAGACGGCGCAGCGTCGTACAGCGCTGCCCCGCCGTGCCCGCCGCGGCGAAGACGATGCCCTGCACGGCCAGGTCGAGGTCGGCCGAGGGCGCGACGATCGCGGCGTTGTTGCCGCCGAGCTCCAGCAGGCTGCGGCCGAAGCGGGCCGCGACGCGAGGGCCGACCTCGCGGCCCATCCGGGTCGAGCCGGTGGCGCTGACCAGGGCGACGCGGGGGTCGTCCACCAGCTGCTCGCCCACGGCACGGTCGCCCAGCAGCAGCCGGTGCACATCGCGGGGCGCCCCGACGTCGTCAGCCGCGCGGGCCAGCAGGTGGTCGCAGGCCAGCGAGATCAGCGGGGTGAGCTCCGAGGGCTTCCAGACGACTGTGTCACCGCAGGCCAGCGCCACAGCGGTGTTCCACGACCAGACGGCGGCGGGGAAGTTGAAGGCGGAGACGACGCCCACCACACCCAGCGGGTGCCAGGTCTCGGCAAGGCGGTGCCCCGGGCGTTCGGAGGCGATGGTGCGGCCGTAGAGCTGCCGGGACAGGCCGACGGCGAAGTCGCAGATGTCGATCATCTCCTGAACCTCGCCCAGCGCCTCCGAGCGGATCTTGCCCGCCTCGATGGTGACGAGATCGGCGAGATCGCTCTTGTGCTCGCGCAGCAGCTCGCCGAGCCGCCTCACCAGTTCCCCGCGGCGCGGCGCCGGTGTGGTCCGCCAGGTGAGGAACGCGGTGTGCGCCGCGCCGATGGCGGCCTCGGCGTCCGCCGCACCGGACGCCTTCAGCCCGAACAGGTCCTCACCGGTGACCGGGGTCCGCGCGTGGAAGTCGCCGCCTTCCGGAACGGTGACGCCGATGGCGCCGAGGCTGGTGCGTGCGCGGGCCCGCAGCTCGTCGGTGGTGGGCAGGGTGTTGCTGGTCATGGTCATCCTTACGGGTGGGAGGGAC
>NZ_JADKMA010000204.1 GCF_017676365.1 Streptomyces oryzae | reverse complement strand
GGAGTGGGAGTGCCCCCGGACGGGCGAGCGATATGCCGAGCACGCCGAGCACGCCGAGGAGGGCGCGCCCGGCGCTGCCGGGCCGGCCGTCACGCTCCGCGAGGCGCCGCCCATGAAGTGACGCAGCGTAGAAGACGCAGCCCTCGCGTCCGCCGAAACCGTAGGCAATACGGGTGATTTGTACGCAAATCATGCAAGACGGTGGCCCGAACCGGGTCCACATACAGGCGAATCTGCCGGGGGAACCGGAGGGCACATCCGCCATGCAACGGCTGCGAAAAGACATGATTCCGGCTGCCAAACCCGTGATCGGCAACGACGAGGTCGCCGCCGCCGTGCGGGTGCTGCGCGACGGCCGCGTGGTGCAGGGCCCCGAAGTGGCGGCGTTCGAGGAGGAGTTCGCCGCGCTGGTCGAGGGCCGCCAGTGCGTCGCCGTGAACTCGGGCACCTCCGCGCTGCACCTGGCGCTGCTGGCGCTCGGCATCGGGCCGGGCGACGAGGTGGTCGTCCCCTCGTTCTCGTTCGCCGCGACGGCCAACGCGGTGCGGCTGGCCGGTGCCGAACCCGTCTTCGCCGAGATCGACCCGGAGACCTTCTGCCTCGACCCGGACGCCGCTGCCGAGGCCGTCGGGCCGCGTACGGCGGCGCTGATGCCGGTGCATCTGTACGGCCATCCGGCGCCGATGGGCCGGCTGACCCAGCTGGCGCAGCGGCACGGGCTGGCCGTCGTCGAGGACGCCTGCCAGGCGCACGCGGCGGCGCTGCACGGGCGCCCGGTGGGCACCTTCGGGGACGCGGCGTGCTTCAGCTTCTACCCGACCAAGAACATGCACACCCTGGAGGGCGGCCTCGTCGCGGTGCCGGACGGTCAGCGGGCCCGCACCCTGCGACTGCTGCGCAACCAGGGCATGGAGCAGCGGTACGAGAACGAGATCGTCGGCGCCAACATGCGGATGACCGACCTGGCGGCCGCCATCGGACGGGTGCAGCTGGAGCGGCTGCCGGAGTGGACCGAGCAGCGCCGTACCAACGCCAAGGCGCTCGACGCGGGCCTGACCGGCGGGCTGGTCACCCCGCGGGCAGCCGACGGCGCCCGGCACGTCTACCACCAGTACACGGTGCGGGTGCCCGGCGGCGCGGCCGTACGGGACGCGGTGCAGCGCGAGTTGCAGGCCGCCGGCGTGGGGTGCGCCGTCTACTACCCGACGCCCATCCACCGGCTGAAGCCCTACGCGCAGGCGGGCGCCGAGCTGCCGGTCACCGACCAGGCCGCGGCCGAAGTGCTCTCCCTCCCCGTGCACCCCTCGCTCACCCCGGGCGACCTGGACCGGATCGTGGCGGCCGCCAACAGCGCGGCGAGCAAGGCGGGAGCGGCCTGATGACGGCGACGAGGACGGACATCATCGAAGCGGCGACGGCGGTCGCCGCCACCACCCCGGTGGCCCCCACGGCGAGCGCCCCCAAGACCGCCGACGCGCCCCGGCCGGCGCACGGACCGGGCAGCGGGTTCACTCCCGTAACGGCCGAGCAGTCCGCCGCCGAGCGGCGGCGTGCGGGGCGGCGGCTGCGCGCAGGGCTGATCGGGCTCGGCGCGATGGGGCGGAACCACGCGCGGATCCTCTCCTCGCTGGAGGGCGTGGAGTTCGTCGCCGCGGTCGATCCGGCGGGCGATCCGCACGGCTGTGTGCCCCCGATGCTCGGCGTACCGGTGCTGCGCGAGGTGGCGGACCTGCTGGCGCTGGGCGTCGACTACGCGGTCGTCGCCTGCCCGACCGGGCTGCACGAGGAGGTCGGCCTGCAGCTGGCAGCGCACGATGTGTGTGCCCTCATCGAGAAGCCGCTGGCGCACACGCCGCAGGCGGCGCGGCGGCTGGTGCACGCCTTCGAGGAGCGCGGCCTGGTGGCGGGGGTCGGCCATGTGGAGCGGTTCAACCCGGCGCTCCAGCAGCTGCGCACCCGCCTGGAGGCGGGGGAGCTGGGGGAGGTCTTCCAGGTGGTCACCCGCCGCCAGGGGCCCTTTCCGCACCGGATCGCCGACGTCGGTGTGGTCAAGGACCTGGCCACCCACGACATCGACCTGACCAGCTGGATCACCGGACGGGCCTACGCCTCGCTGTCGGCACGCACCGTCTCCAAGAGCGGCCGGGAGCACGAGGACATGGTCGCGGTCGTCGGCTCGCTGACCGACGGCACGATGGTCAGCCACCTGGTGAACTGGCTCAGCCCGCTCAAGGAGCGGTTCACCGCCGTCACCGGGGAGCGCGGCTGCTTCGTCGCCGACACCCTCACGGCGGATCTGACCTTCCACGCCAACGGCGCCGTCGCCACCGAGTGGGAGGCGCTGCGCGCCTTCCGCGGCGTGGCCGAGGGTGACACCGTGCGCTACGCCTTCCCCAAGCGCGAGCCGCTGGTCGTCGAGCACGAGCGGTTCCGCGACGCCGTGCGGGACGGCATCGGCGAGGGCTGCGGCATCGTCACGGCCCGGGAGGGACTGCGGACGGTGCAGGTGTCGGCCGCGGTGCTGGAGTCGGCACGGCGGGCGGCCACTGCGAAGGAGTCCGGCACTTCCAGGGAGACGGGCGCCGCCAAGGAGCCGGGTGCCCCCCAGGAGACCGGCGCCCCCATGGAGACCGGCGCCCCCAAGGAGCGGGTCGCTCACCCGGGCCCCGCCGCCCACAGTGAGCCGGCCGAGCCCATGGCGCCCGCCGGAACCGCCACCGCCGTCCGCACACCGGCCCCGGCCGTCGTCCCCGAACGTGACCCGTCGGCCCCCACCATCGCGGAGCACCCGGCATGAAGCAGACGCACCGCCTCGTCCGGCGCCGTACGGCGCGCGGCAGCAACGTCCCGGAAGCGCCCGGCGCGGCCGAAGGCCGGATGGGCGAGAGCGCCGCGCGCACGGGCGAGGAGCACCCCCGGGGCAGGCCGCGGCTGGCGGTCGTGGTCGGCAACACCATCACCGGCGACTCGCGGGTGCAGAAGACCGCGATTGCCGCTGCCCGGGCAGGCTGGGACGTGACGCTGGTGGGCCGCAGCCCCTCCAAGCGGCGCGAGGAGTCGGTGCTCGGGCCTGTCCGCGTCATCAAGGTGCCGGTCTCGGCGCATATGCGTGCCGTCGTCGCGGCCGGGCGCCGCCGCCCCCAACTGCGCAGCCGTCTCACCCAGTTGGGGCTGCCCGACGACTCGGCCTGGCTGCGGGCACGCGCCGCGCACGCCGCGTGGGTGCGTGAGCAGACGGCGCGCGTCGGCTGGCTGAGCGCCCCCGCGGGCGGGCGGCCCGCGCCGGAGGGGCTGCGTACGCCCGAGCCGCGGACGGCCGCGCTCGCCCGGCAGCTGGCCAGGGAGGCGCTGCGCGGCTGGGTGCGGGCGCGCCGCTACGCACACAAGGGACGCGGGCGCGTCTACAAGTGGGAGCGCCGCCGGGTCGCCGGAGCGCCGCAGCCGACCGGCGACTGGCGTACCGACTGGCCCGAACTCCTCGACATCGACCTGGCCTTCGGCCCGGTCATCGAGGAGATCGAGCCGGACGTCATCCACGCCAACGACCACCTGATGATCGCCGTCGGCGCGCGCAGCGCTGCCCGGCTGCGCGCCCGCGGACTGGCCACCCGCTGGCTGTACGACGCCCACGAGTACGTACGTGGCGTCCAGTGGCCGGACGCGGTGCGGGCCGGCGCCTTCCCCGGCGTGGAGGAGGAGTTCATCGGCAGGGCAGACGCCGTGGTCACCGTCTCCGAGGAACTGGCCGGCATCCTGCGGGAGGCGTACGCGCTGCCCGCGCAGCCGCTGGTCGTCGCCAACGCGCCGGTGCGCGAGGCCGTCAGCGCCGGTGCGGGCGAGGGCGTCTCGGTGCGGGACGCCTGCGGGCTGAGCCCCGATGTGCCGCTGCTCGTCTACGCCGGGTGGATCGGGCCCGAGCGCGGGCTGGACACCGCCGTCGAGGGGCTGGCCGAACTGCCGCACGCCCACCTCGCGCTGGTCGCCGGCAAGGAGAACGCCACCCTCCAGGGGCTGCTCGCCCGCGCCGAGGAGCTGGGCGTACGGCAGCGGGTGCATGTGGTGCCCTATGTGCCGCAGGAGCAGGTGCCCGACTATCTCTCCTCGGCCGACCTCGGGCTGATCTGCTTCCGGCACGTGCCCAACTGCGAGATCTCGCTGCCCACCAAGGCGGCCGAGTATCTGCACGCCGGGCTGCCGATGATCACCAGCGGGGTGCGGACCCTGCGCGGCTTCGTGGAACGCACCGGCGTCGGCGAGGTGTTCGTCACCGAGGACGTCCCCTCCTTCGTCGCCGCGGTGCAGCGCGGGCTGGCCAAGCGCGATGCCCTGGCGGCACGGATCACCGAGCCGCTGCGGCAGGAGCTGTCCTGGGAGCAGCAGTCCGCCGGGCTGCTGGACCTCTACAAGCGCCTCGCTGGACCCGCGGCCGCCGCCCGGCTCGCGCCGCGCAGCGTGCCCTGGTCGGCCTCCGAGCAGCCGGGTCTTGGCGCGTCCGGCCGGGCCCACCACGCGCCCGCGGCCCGTGACGCCATGCCGTCCGGATGGCGGTCGCTGGGCAGCACCCCGGTGCGGCTCGGGCTGGGCTGCGCCAACTCGGCGGGGCAGCTGGCCGGGTTCGCGCGGGCGCTGTGCGAGCGGCGCCAGGACCTGTCGGCCGAGGTCGTGATGCACACCCACGACCAGAGCGTCATCTACCCGGCCGACATCTACGCCATCGGCGAGCGCACCGGCGACCTGGGCTTCCAGCTCGACCGTGCGCGCCGGGTGCTGGGCTCCTACACCCACTACCTCGCCGACTCCTTCACCCCGGCGCTGGGCCGGCTCAACGGCGGCCACATCCAGGACGACCTGCCCTCCCTGTCAGCCGCCGGGATCAAGGTGGCGCTGCTCGCGCACGGCAGCGACGTACGCGACCCGCACCGCCACATGGCCCGCTACGAGCACTCCCTCTTCCACGCCGCCGACGAGAAGATCCTCCAGGCGCTGGCCCGCAAGAGCGCCCGCAACCGGCGGATGGCGGCGCAGAGCGGGCTGCCCCAGTTCGTGACGACGCCCGATCTGCTGGAGGAGCTGCCCGGCGCACGCTGGGCGCCGCTGGTGGTCGACGTGGACAGCTGGGCGAGCGAGCGGCCTCCGCTGGAGCGGGCCCGCCCGGTGGTGGTGCACGCGCCCTCCAAACGGTGGACCAAGGGCACCGAGCAGGTGGTGCCGGTGCTGGAGGAGATGGACCGGCGCGGACTGATCGAGTTCCGCATGGTGACCGGCGTGCCCTGGATCGAGGTGCAGGAGCTGGTCAAGGAGGCGGACATCGTCGTCGACCAGTTCGCGGTCGGCACCTACGGCACCTTCGCCTGCGAGGGGATGGCAGCGGGCAGACCCGTCATCGCCTTCCTGGACGAGCGGCTGCACCGGTCCGTCGGCATCCGCCCGCCCATCGTCAACGCCACCCCCGCCACGCTGCGCGGCGCCCTGGAGTCGCTGCTGGACGACCGGGACTCCGCGATGCGGACGGCGCAGGAGTCCGCCGAATACGTCCGCACCTACCACGACGGCACCTACACCGCCGATGTGCTGGACGGCTTCCTGCGCTGAGCGGGCGCTCGCCCGGGCAGCCGACAACAGAAAGGGACACCTGTGGAGTTCGACGCCGACGAGCCGGAGCGCGGCCGGATCGTGATGCTGGTGTGCAACGGGGTGGTGGGCGACTCCCGGGTGCAGAAGACGGCACGCTCGGCCGCGGCAGCCGGGTGGGAGGTGACGCTGCTGGGCCGCTCGCCGGACGGCCGGTCCGCCTCGTGGCGGATCGGCGGCGCTGAGGTGCGGCTGCTGCCCGTATACACACCGCTGGCCCAGCCGCCGCGCACCTCCCGCCGCCCGCTGCTGCGCAGACCGCTCGCCTACCGGCCGGGTACCGCTGCCTACCGCGTACAGCGCGTCAAGGCGTGGCGGGACGAGTTGCGCACCCGCCGCGCCGAACTGGCGCTGGGATCCCCCGCGTCCGGCGGCTCCGGCGTCTGTGCCGCCTCCGCGGCGTCCCCCGGTTCCGCCGCCACGGCTGCCGCCGTCGAGCCCGCCGACCGTGCCGCCACGGCTGCCTCCGAGGCGCGCCGCGCCGTCGCCGGGCGCCTCGCCGCGCCCCGTACCGCAGCCGCGCGCCTCGCCCTCCCCCGTGCCGCCGCGCGGCTCGCGCAGCGCTGGGTGGGGTTCCGTAAGCGGCAGCTCGACGCGGGTCTCAGGCAGCGCGGCTCCGGCCCGCTGGACCGTGCCGCCGCCGCCTTCTGGCGGCGCGCGCTGCGGGAGCGCTGCTGGCGCGTGCTGTGGCCGAGCCTCTACGACTTCGAGCTGGCCTACGGCCGGGTCGTGGACGAGCTGCGGCCCGACATCATCCACGCCAACGACTTCCGGATGGTGGGCGTCGGGGCCCGCGCCAAGATCCGCGCCATGGCCGAGGGACGGCCGGTGAAGCTGGTGTGGGACGCACATGAGTTCCTGCCCGGGGTGCGGCCGTGGACCAACGACGTGCGCTGGCTGCCGGCCCATGTCGCGCACGAGCGCGAGTACGTGCCGTACGCCGACGCCGCCGTCACCGTCTCGCGGACCGCCGCCGCGCTGCTGCGCCGCAGCCACGGGCTGGCCGAGGACCCGGCCGTCGTCCTCAACGCACCAGAGGCGCACACCTCAGCGGCCGGCACGCCCGAGGACGAGGCCCCCAGCCTGCGCGCCCTGTGCGGCATCGACGCCGGCACCCCGCTGGTCGTCTACAGCGGCGCCGCGGCCCCGCAGCGCGGCCTGGCCACGATGGTGGAGGCGCTGCCCGGACTGCCAGGCGTGCACACGGCGCTGGTCGTGGGCAAGCCCGCCTCCGGCTACGTACGCGAACTGCGCGCCCGCGCCGCCGAGCTGGGGGTGGCGGACCGGCTGCATGTGCTGCCGTACGTGCCCTACCAGCAGGTGGTGCCCTTCCTCGCGGAGGCGGACGTGGGCGCGATCCCGCTGCACCACTGGCCGAACCACGAGATCGCGCTGATCACCAAGTTCTTCGAGTACGCGCACGCCAGGCTGCCGCTGGTGGTCAGCGACGTCGAGACGATGGCCGCCACCACGCTGGAGACCGGCCAGGGCGTGGTCTTCCGCGCCGAGGACACCGCCGACTACGCACGCGCCGTACGCGCGATCCTCGACGAGCCGCAGCGCTACCGCGCGGTCTACGAACGGCCCGGCCTGCTGGAGCAGTGGACCTGGGAGACACAGGCCCGCACGCTCGACCGGATCTACAGCCGGCTGCTCCAGGCAGCAGCACTGGAACGCCCGGAGCAGCACAACCAGCCAGAAGGAGACGGGAATGCGGATCTGTGTGGTGGCACTCGGGAAGATCGGGCTGCCACTGGCCGTCCAGTTCGCGGCCAAGGGACACCGCGTGACGGGCGCGGACACCGACGCACGCGTGGTCGCGAGCGTCAACGGCAAAGTGGCGCCGTTCCCGGGTGAGGCGGGGCTGGAGGAACGGCTGGCCGCCTCGGTGGAGGCGGGGCTGCTGACGGCGACGACGGACACCACGGAAGCCGTCGCCGACGCGGAGGCCGTCGTCGTGGTCGTACCGCTGTTCGTGGACGAGCGCGGCACGCCCGACTTCCGGGCGATGGACGCGGCGACCCGGGCGATCGCCGCCGGGCTGCGTCCCGGCGCCCTCGTCAGCTACGAGACCACCCTCCCGGTCGGCACCACCCGCGACCGCTTCGCGCCGCTGCTGGCCGAGGGCTCGGGGATGCTGCCCGAGCGGGACTTCTCGCTGGTCTTCTCGCCCGAACGGGTCCTCACCGGGCGGGTCTTCGCCGATCTGCGCCGCTACCCCAAGCTGGTCGGCGGCATCGGTCCGCACTCGGCCAAGGACGGGGTGCGCTTCTACGAGTCCGTACTGGACTTCGACGTACGCGAGGAGCTGCCCAGGCCCAACGGCGTGTGGGACCTCGGCTCGGCGGAGGCCGCCGAGCTGGCGAAGCTGGCCGAGACCACCTACCGGGACGTCAACATCGCGCTGGCCAACCAGTTCGCCCGGTTCGCCGACCGGTCCGGGATCGATGTCGAGGCCGTCATCGACGCCTGCAACACCCAGCCCTACAGCCACATCCACCGCCCGGGCATCGCGGTGGGCGGCCACTGCATCCCCGTCTATCCGCAGATGTATCTGTGGAACGACCCGGACGCCGCCGTCGTACGCGCAGCACGCGAGACCAACCTGGCCATGCCCGGACACGCCGTCGACCTGCTCGCCGACGCCTACGGCGACCTGCGCGGGGCCGAGGTGCTGGTGCTGGGCGCCGCCTACCGGGGCGGGGTGAAGGAGACCGCGTTCTCCGGCGTCTTCGACACGGTGGCGGCGCTGCGCGCTCGGGGCGCACGCGCGTACGTCTCCGACCCGCTCTTCGAGCCGCACGAGCTGGCCGACTTGGGGCTGCGTCCGCATACTGGCCGGTCGGTATCCGCGGCGGTGGTGCAGACGGATCACGCGGTCTACCGCGAACTGTCCGCCGACCAACTGCCCGGTGTACGGGTGCTGGTCGACGGCCGCCGGATCACCGACCCGGCGCTGTGGGCGGGGGTGCGGCGGGTGGTCGTCGGGGACGGCATCGGCCGGGGAGTGGTGCGCGCATGACCACCGCCTCCGGCGCCCCTCCGCGGCCCGACGTCAGCGTCGTCGTCTCCGTCTACAACACGATGCCCTACCTCACCCGCTGTCTGACCTCCCTCGTCGAGCAGACGATCGGGGAACGGCGGATGGAGGTGATCGCCGTGGACGACGGCTCCACCGACGGCAGCGCCGAGGAGATCGCACGCTTCGCCGCGCTGTACCCCGGCCTGTTCACCACCGTGCGGCAGCCCAACTCGGGCGGCCCCGCCGCCCCCTGCAACCGGGGCCTGGAGCTGGCCGCAGGGCGCTACGTCTTCTTCCTCGGCGCCGACGACCACCTCTCGCCCGAGGCCCTGGAGCGCATGGTGACCATGGCCGACGACTGCCGCTCGGACGTGCTGCTGTGCAAGATGGTGCCCGTCGGTGAACGCACCGTACCCACCGGAGTGTTCAGCCGCTCCTCACCCGCCATCCGGCTGGTCGGCGACGGGCTGCCGTGGGCGCTGTCCAACACCAAGCTCTTCCGCCGCTCACTGATCGAGCGGCACGGCATCCGCTACGACGAGACCATGCCCGCCTTCAGCGACCAGCCGTTCGTACTGGAGGCATGCGTACGCGCTGCGCGGATCTCCGTGCTGGCCGACAAGCCGCACTACTTCGCCGTCCGCCGCGCCGACTCCAGCAACATCACCTACCAGGCCCCGCCCCCGGTACGGCTCCGCTGCACCGAGCGCCTCTTCGAGACCACCTGCCGCCACCTCGCCCCCGGCCCGCTGCGCGACGCCTTCCACAAGCGCCACTTCCACGTCGAGATCTTCCAGCTCTTCGGCGCGGACTTCCCCGCTCTCCCGGAGGACGTACGGGAGACGGTCTGTACGGGCGCAGCCCGGCTGATCGGCGCCCACGGCGACGGCGTACTGGAACGCCTGGATCCAGGGCGCCGCCGCACACTTGAACTCGCCTGGCGCGGCGACATCCCCTCCCTCTGCGCGGAAATCGCCCGCGACCCGGCCCGCACCCCCCGCCCTCCGAAGCTCGGCCGCTTCCCCGCGGTACGCAAGCTGATGACGGCGATGCTGGGCTGAGACCGCTCCGCACTGCCGGTCTCCACCGCCGGTCGCTACTGCCAGGTTGCGGTGTCGGGGTCGATGCCGTGAGCGCGTGCGCTGGCGTCGACGATCTGACGGAACCAGGTGGCGAGGCCGGTGCGGATGCCGTCGTAGTGGGCGGCGAACCCCGGATCGGCCTCAAACATGCGGCCGAGACAGACCTGCATCTGCCTGGTGAGCGGAAAGTACGAGGCAAAAACTTCGCGGTGCCGCTCGACGAGTTGATTCGCTTCCGGACTGCCAGGTGTGACACCGGCGTCCATCGCATCCCCGAGCGCGCCGTCGAAGCCGGCAACGGCGTCGGTGATGGCCTGCCATTCCTCCGGCCCGCGAGAGGCCGAGCGTTCGGCGTACTGCCGCCATTGCGCCGTGTCTCCGTAACGCTGACGTGCCTGCGCTGCCCAGTCCGGATCCCACTGGGGGCCGAAGATCGCGGCCTGCTGCTCGACGGTCAGCAGCAGGCCGCGCTCATGGGCGTCGATCATCCGGTCCAGCCCGTCGCTGAGCTGCCGGAGCCGTTCGATCCGCTCCGCAACCTGGGCGCGCTGCGCACGCAACGCGCCGGGCACGTCCGCGGTCGAGTCGTCCAGGACGGCCCGAATCCTGTCCAGGCCGAGACCGACCTCACGGTAGACGACGATGCGGTGCAGGCGTTCCAGATCACCGGCGGTGTAGAGCCGGTACCCGGCAGCCGTGCGCAGCGACGGCCGCGCCAGACCGATCTCGTCCCAGTGGTGCAGCGCGCGGACCGTCACGCCCAGCCGCGCCGAGGCCTGACCGACCGTCAGGCCATCGGCGTCACCGGCATCAGGCCGGTGGGGTGATCCCGACTGCTGCAAGGTCCCGTGCCTCCTGACTGGCCGGATCAAAGGGCTTCGCCGCAGTGAAGACGATCCGTGCGTTCTCCGGGGTGATCACCGTCACATCGCGGGTGGTCCACGGGGTGTCCCGTGGACCCTCGACCGAGTCCGGGCGCAGCGCCCGACAGTCCTCGACAAGGGAATCGATCTGGCTGAGCACGCACGAGAAACTGACGCTCATCGCCGGGGCCTCCTCCGGAACGCTCGCCGCCGGGACGAGCAGTACGTCCTGGAACGCCCACCTGCGCAGATGCACCACACTGCCGGGAATGCTGAACAGCTCGATGAAGCCGAGCCCACGAACCCAGAAGTCCACCGACTCCGCCAGATCGCCCGTGGGGATCGTCACGAACGCGGGCATCCCATAGATGCCGCGAAACGGCTCCGGCGGAACCGCATCCGGGCCGGGGGTGGGCACGGGGCTCATCTCGAACGCGTTGTAGTAGTCGCTCATGCACGCCACTCTCCTGCCTCACGCACCGTGAGGGTCAAGCCGAACCGTGGACAAGCGTGATGCCCTTCAGGGCTTGAGGAGTCGGCTGTCGAACCCGGCGCGTAGGAGGCGCTGATAGGCGGCACGGATGTGCTCCGGCACCTCCTGCTCGATGGCGAACCCGAGCTTCGGGTACTCGATCACCCGTTGCAGGTCGCCGACGAGCATGTCGACGACGAGCTTCTCGTCACCGATGGACTTGACGTAGTCGTCCAGCTCAAGAGGTTCGGATGCGCACACGACATCGACCTCGGGCCACACCTTGCGGCACGTCGCATAGGCCCGGCGCTCCATGTACGGCTTCGAGATCAAGAGCACGGAATCGACCTCTACGGCGGCCTCCCGAAGCACCTCGCGGGAGAACGCGATGTTCTGACCGGTGTTTCCGGCCCTGGGCTCCACGAGAATCGCCTCGCCCGGCACACCGAGCTCCAGCGCGCGCTCCCGGTAGTGGACCGCCTCGCCGCGCGGGAAGCAGGCAGCGGTCGTCGGGCTGTTCCCACCGCTGAACACGAGCACCGGGAACAGGCCGGTGCGGTACAGGTCGGCCGCAGTGGTGGCGACCCCGAGATCGTGACTGCCGAGACCGATCGCCGCCGAGCAGCGGCGCGGCTCGTGTCCCATTTGGTGGTAGCCCCACATCAGCCTGGCGTCGTTCCACTGCTCGTCGGTGATGGCGGCGTCGGCGGGTCTGGTCACACGCTGTCCAGGGTGTCCTGCTGGACGGCTGTGATGAAGGACGCCCATGCCGAGGTCGGGAAGGTGAGCGCGGGGCCGTGGGGGTCCTTGCTGTCGCGGACGGGGACGGTGCCGGTGTTGATGTAAGCCGGTGCCCACTCAAGGCAGTTGTAGCCCCCGTCGCCGCTGTAACTTGACTTCACCCACACTGTGTGGCCAGGGGTGGTGCTCATGTTGGTAGTGCCTCCATGACGGAACGGATGAATGCTGCCGAGTCGGATGGCGACAGAGCACATTTGCTGAGTCGATCGTAGCGGCGCTGGTGTGCTGCGACGGTGTTCGGATCCTCCAGCAGCATGCCGGTAGAGATGCCCTCTTCGTAGGCCACTTTGGTGCCGTTGTCGAGGGTCAGCAGGGTCAGTGAGCCGCCGACCAGGGCATGTCCCCCAAGCTCGAAGGGGACAACCTGAATCACGGTCGTTCGTGTGAACGTCAGCTCAGCGAGGCGGGCCAATTGCGCCTGCATCGCTTCTGGACCGCCGAAGCCCCGTCGTAGCGCTGCCTCGTCGAGGATCAGTGAGAGATCCGGCGCATCGTCGGCCTGCAACCGGACTTGTCGACTCATGCGTGCCGTGACCAGGTTCTCGATTTCCTCCCGTGTCGCTCTCGGGTTGAAGGTCTCGAACTGCGCGCGGGCGTAGTCCTCGGTCTGCACGAGTCCTGGCACCATCTGGCCGATGTACTCCTCGATGAGCCGTGCTCGGGCCTCCAAGCCCATACGGAGCCGGAACTCGTCATCGTGAATCTCCTTGCCCGCGAGCACGAACAGCTCTTCGAAGATCCCGTCCGTCCCGAAGGCCGCATCCAGCATGGGCGGTAGGGACGGGGGCGGCATCGCTTCGGCTGTCTCGATGCGGGACAGGTGGCTGCGGCTGACGTTCACCACGTCTGACAGGCCGTCAAGACTCATGCCGGCCCGCTCACGATGGGTGCGCATCTTGGCGCCGAAGAGGTGTCGGGCGCCCCGGTCGGGGGTCAGTTCTCGTGGCCGTGCTGGCATCGTGCGCCTCCGTTCTCCCCAGGTGGCGCCGGGGAGATCAAACCCTCGTTCTCGCCGCGACCCAGGGCAACACTTGGAACACGCAAGGTAATTGATCCAGCGGAGGGAACGCAGGTGAACGACTGGAACGGTGCGGCGGGGGCGACGCCGGAGGAGAAGATCAGCAGTGCTGAGGCAGCGCATGACGAGTTGAAGGAGGCCCTCGCGGCGGCGGGGGTGAGGTTGCCGTCGCTGTCGGTCGACGTGGTCTCCTACGCCGGGTGGGCCTCGCCCGCACTGATCGAGTTGGGGTGCTGCAACGTGGCGACGGCCCGGGCGCTTGCTGCCGCGTTGCGGTCCGGGGCGGGAGAGGGAGAGGGATGAGCGGGGGCTCGCGGCAGTCCTCGGAGCAGCAGGACGGGCAACGGCGCCGTACGACCGCTGAATTGGGTGAGCACGCGGAGCGGTTGGGGCGGCAGATCGATGAGCACTTGGAGGGCCTGGGTCGCCGCCCTTCTCGAACCACCCCTCCCCGCCCACCGTCACCGGCTTAACCAGTGACGAAAAAAGCCTCCCCCCGCCGCAGGCGGCAAACGGCTGACTACTTCTCCCACACGGGTACCGACGGCAGGCCGAGACGTGCGCGGGCACGGTCGGTGAGTTCCTGAACCAGCGCCGTCTTGGCTCTCGCGTACTCACCCGGCCCCGTGCCGGCGGCGACAATCGCCCGCTTGAGCTGCGCGTATGTGGCCGCGTCCGCCGGATGGGCGCGGAGGTGGTCCCGGAAGATCCGCTGGTTTCGAGTGGGCCAGCTCTCCAGGGTCACCACATGCAGGGTGTGGCTGCGGACCCCGCCCTCCGCACGGACGTACAGCAGCCGGTCCGTCATTCCGTTGTCGTGCGGCTGGTAGCCGAGGCCGGCGAGCGCCGCCCGGTGGGCCGGAGCGTGCGCGAGGTCGTGGACGGCGGCCATCAGGTCGATGACAGGCTTGGCCGCCAAGCCGGGGACAGCGGTGGAGCCGATGTGCTCGATCTCCGCGAACAGCCCCGGCACCGCTGCCCGGAGAGCAGCGATCTCGGCAGCGGCCTGCCGGGGCCAGTCCGGGTCGTAGTCGGCTATGTGGATGCGGCTGGGCTCTGGCACAGCCGTCATCCTGTCCCATCCGGGTCAGCTGAGGGGTTCCGGTTGTGCGGGGTCCAGATCGAAAGGGGCGGGCGCCGTGGCCTCGGCCTCTTGCGGGGTGGGGGGTCGGTGGC
>NZ_JADKMA010000203.1 GCF_017676365.1 Streptomyces oryzae | reverse complement strand
CGGGTACGCGACCGAGGCCGGGCGCGCGGTGCTGGAGTTCGGCTTCGAGTCGCTGGGCCTTACGGAGATCGTGGCGATCACCACGGCCGGCAACCTCCGCTCCCAGGCGGTGATGCGCCGCCTGGGCATGACCCACGACCCCGCCGACGACTTCGAGGACCCCACCGTCCCGCCGGGCCCGCTCCGCCCCGGTGTCGTCTTCCGGCTGCCCCGCGACCGGTTCGGCGGTACGACCGCCGTCAAGGGCCATCCCACGAATCGCCCATGATCCCGTCGTGGCTGCTGTGCAGCGCCACCAGAACCAGCGCCCCTTGTACCCCACAGCCACGGGCCCTCCCGTCTGCTGCACGGTCCAGCGGGTGCGGGCGTGCCCGCCGCTGAACGAGCGCTCCCGGGCGATGTGGCCGACGCACTCGCCCGCCGGGCCGTACACGTCGTAGTGGGCCGGCTGCCCCTTTCCGGCGGCGGCGATGACGACGCGGGCCCAGAGGTGCTGCCGGTAGGGGTCGGTCCACATCGCGAAGCAGCGCACACCCTGCTTGCGGGCGGCCGGATAAACCTCGGTCCCGACGGCCGGCAGTTGCCGGTCGAGGAAGACGGGCGAGCCCGCGGTGTGCAGGCCCGCGCCGACGATCTCGTACCGCGCCCGGCCGTCGTCCGCGGCTAACAGCCACCGGTGAAGCCGGGACAACGGGCCGCGGGGGGCCGGTCCGCAACCGGCCCTGCTGCGGGGGCTTTCGCTACGCGGCCATCTCCTGGGCGATGGCGGCCGCGAAGGTGTCCACGTCCGACTCGGTGGTGTCGAAGGCGCACATCCAGCGGACCTCACCGGTGCGCTCGTCCCAGGTCTGGAAGCGGAACCGCGTCTTCAGCCGCTCGGTGACCTCCCGGGGCAGTACGGCGAAGACGGCGTTGGCCTGGACCGGCCGTACGAGCTCGACGCCGGGCACCCGGGCGACGGCAGCGGCCAGCCGGGCCGCCATCGCGTTGGCGTGCCGGGCGTTGCGAAGCCACAGGTCGCCCTCCAGCAAGGCGACGAGCTGCGCCGACACGAACCGCATCTTGGAGGCCAGCTGCAGCGCGGCCTTGCGCAGGTAGCTCACACCGCGCACCGCCTCCGGGTTGAGCACCACGATCGCCTCGCCGAGCATCAGGCCGTTCTTCGTACCGCCGAACGACAGCACGTCCACCCCGACGTCGGTGGTGAACGCGCGCAGCGGCAGGTCGAGCGCGGCGGCGGCGTTGGCCAGCCGGGCGCCGTCCACGTGCAGCAGCATGCCGCGCTCGTGTGCCAGGGCGCCGATCGCCGCGATCTCGCCGGGCGTGTAGCGGGTGCCCAGCTCGGTGCTCTGGGTGAGGGAGACGACCTTGGGCTGGGCGTGGTGCTGCTCGCCGAAGCCCCGCGCGTACCGGTCGACGAGCTCCGGGGTCAGCTTGCCGTCGGGGGTGGGAACCGGGATCAGCTTCAGCCCGGCCACCTTCTCGGGGGCGCCGCACTCGTCCAGGTTGATGTGTGCGGACTCCGGGCAGACCACCGCGCTCCACCGGTCGCACATGGCCTGTAGCGCGACCACGTTGGCGCCGCTGCCGTTGAAGGCCGGGTGGACCTCGGCACGTTCGCCGAAATGTGCCTTGATCAGCTCGCGCAGCCGGGCGGTGTGGACGTCCGCGCCGTACGCCGGCTGGTGGCCCTCGTTGGCGGCGGCCAGCGCCGCCATGATGTCCGGGTGCACGGAGGCGTTGTTGTCGCTGGCGAAGGCGCGCAGCGGCTCGCCCTGGTGGCCGGGAGGCGGAGCGGTGGTTCCCGGAAGGGTCCCGGTGCCGCTCACCGGTCCTCCTCGGTCAGCAGCGGGAAGGCTCCGTTCTCGTCGTGGACCTCGCGGCCGGTGAGGGGCGGGTCGAACACGCAGACCGCGCGGAAGCGGGTGTGGGCGCGCAGGGTGTGCCGCTGGTGTGCGTCGACCAGATACATCACGCCGGGCTCGAGGCGGTACTTCTCACCGGTCTCGTCGTCGACCAGCTCGCCCTGCCCCTCGAGGACGTAGACGGCCTCGACGTGGTTGGCGTACCACATCTTGATCTCGGTGCCGGCATGCACCACGGTGTCGTTCAGGGAGAAGCCGATCTTGTCCTTGGCGAGCAGCAGGCGGCGGCTGATCCAGGTGGGTCCCCGCACTTCGCGCTCGGTGCCGGTGATCTCCTCCAGCGAACGGACGATCATGGGTGCGTCTCCTTCTGTCCTGTGCTCGGGCCAGGCCCTGGGGGCGTTTCCTGCGAACACCGAGATCCTGGCTGCCGCCGCACCTCCCGGACAGTGGCCCGAATGCCCGCTACCGCTAAGATCTGGTCATGCGTCCCGCGTCCCCCGGCCGCCGCCACACCGTCTCGGTGCTGGCCTTCGACGGTATGGCTCCCTTCGAACTCGGCTCGGTGGTCGAGGTCTTCGGACCGCCACGGGCCGGGCCCCGGCTCCCGTGGTACGAGCTGCGGGTCTGCGCGCTGGAGCGGGAGCCGATGCGGGCGGTCGGGGGTCTGACGATGACCGCCGAGAACGGCCTGGACGTCTTCGCCGCAGCCGACACCGCGATCGTCGTCGCGGTGCCGGACGTACGTGGCGAGGTGCCGCCGGAGCTGGTGGCGGCGCTGCGGGAGGCGCACGGGCGCGGCGCCCGCGTCGTGTCGATCTGCTCGGGCGTGTTCGCGCTGGCCGCTGCCGGGCTGCTGGACGGCCGCGAGGCGACGACCCACTGGCAGTACGCGGAGCTGTTGCAGCGGCGCTATCCGCGGATCCGGGTGAACCCCGATGTGCTGTACGTGGACGGGGACGACGTCCTCACCGGCGCGGGCAACGCGGCCGGCCTCGACCTGTGCCTGCATCTGGTGCGCAAGGACCACGGTGCCCGGGCCGCCAACGCGGTGGCCAGGCGGCTGGTCGTCCCGCCGCACCGGGAGGGCGGCCGGGCCCAGTTCCTGGCAACCGCGGTGAGCGAGCCGGTGGCCGACGACGGTGTGGCCCGCGCGATGGCCTGGGCGCTGGACCACCTCGCCGAGCCGATCACCGTGGCCGACCTGGCCCGCGCGGCCCACCTCGCGCCCCGTACCTTCCTCCGGCACTTCAACCGGCAGACCGGTACCAGCCCGCTCCGCTGGGTGATCGCCCAGCGGATCACGGCCAGCCTGCCGCTGCTCGAGCACAGCACGATGCCGGTCGAGGAGATCGCCGCCGCCGTCGGCATCGACAGCCCGGTGACCTTCCGGCACCACTTCACCCGGGCCATGAAGACCTCGCCCTCGGCCTACCGGCGTACCTTCCGCGCCGCGCCGCACTGCTCAGGGTGAGACGGGCGGTTCGGCCCGGTGCGCCCGGTGCAGCAGGCCGAGGAAGGAGGGGGCCGCGGGCAGGTGCACCGCGCCGATGCGGTGCACCGGGATGCCCGGGGTCCAGGAGTTGAGGACCACCGCGCCGGCGAGCGCGGGCAGGTCGGCGAGGGTGAGTTCGCGGTCGTGCTGGCGGACGCCGAGGCGGTCCAGCTGGCGGCGGACGGTGCTCAGCATGGTTCCGCGCAGCACATCGGCGCGGGGCCAGACCACGGCGTCCCCGTCCCAGAAGGCAAGGTTCCAGATCGTCCCCTCGCTCAGCCGCCCCCGCCGGTCGACGAAGACTGCGTCGTCGAAGCCCTGGTCCTGTGCCCGGCGCAGAAAGTAGGTCTTGGCCACCTCGCCGACGTGCTTCACCGCCGGGAGGGGGCGTTCGTACGGGACCGGTTCGAGGGCCAGCGGCCCCGCGGGCCCGGACGCGGCAGCTCCGGTGCGCACCAGTACGGAGAGCCCGGCGTCGGGCGGGGCCGCGGTGAACTCACCGGCCGATGAGTACACGACGGCCGTCAGCGAGACATCGGCAGGGCCCGCGGCCAGCGCCGTCCGCAGATACGACCGCACCCGGTCGTCGGGCAGCGCCTGGCCGAACAGCTCCACTGAGGCGGACCGCAGCCGCTCCAGATGCAGGTCGAGCCCGCGCACCCGGCCGTCCCGTACCTGCATGGCGGTGAAGTGCGCGTACCCCGCGAACGCCAGCGGGGCCAGCTCCTCAGTGGTGGCCGTGCGGCCGTCGCGCTGTACGGCGTAAGTGGTCGTCAGATGCCGCCTCACCAGGGCGGGCGTGGAATGTTCGCTCATGCCGGGACGTTAAGCGTTGACACCGATGCGAAGGTCAACACCGTGCTCGGAGAGGGCGAGGCAGGAGCAATGCTGATCGGGGAGTTGTCCCGGCGTACCGGGGTCAGTTCCCGGATGCTGCGCTACTACGAGTCGCAGGGACTGCTGGCGGCCGAGCGGGGGCCCAACGGCTACCGCGAGTACGGCGAGGAGGCGGTGGTCTCCGTGCGGCAGATCCGCGCCCTGCTGCGGGCCGGCCTGTCCACCGAGGTGATCCGTACGGTGCTGCCGTGTGCCCGGGGCGAGCAGCCGGTCATCCACTGGTGCGAGGAGCTGCGCGCCATCCTCAACGGCGAGTTGGCGGCGATGGACGAGCGGATCGACGCCCTCCAGCGCAGCAGGGGCACACTCGCCGAACTGCTGGGCCCCTCCTGAACCTCCTGAGCGGAGGACGGAGGGGCCCTGGGCGCGGGTCGGCCGGCTGTGCGGGCCGGTCAGTCGGCCTTGTCGATCTCGAGGATCGTGCCGTAGAGCCGTGCGACGTGCAGGCGGATGACGACGCGCTGTTCCTCGACCGCCTCCGCGAGGAACGCCTCCTCGTCCCCCGGGGAGGCGAACCCTCCGGCCATGGCGGCGAGTTCCCTGCCGACCGCGTCGCCGGGGACGGTGGTGGGCTCGGAGACCTCCGCCTCGCCCTCGGCGACCGCGAAGGTCCACACGTCCCGGCTCACATGCAGCGCGGCGTGCGGGTCGGCGCGGAAGTGGCGGGGCTTGAGGCGGTCGCGGGTGGTGGAGATGCGCAGGATGCGTTCCTTCTCGTCCCAGCGGTACAGCACCGTGGTCAGATGCGGGTGACCGCTCTTGCGGACGCTGGCCAGCACCCCGAACTGCTGCTCGGCGAGAAGGCGGTGGAGTTCGGATTCGGTGAGCGGGCGCGGAGCCGGACCGGGCATGAGGGTTTCCTTCCGGGTGGGGAGGGTGGGGAGGGTGGGGAAAGCTACCGCAGAGTTGCGGGAGGGACGGCAGCGGTCAGCTCACAGGTTGCCGTGCGGCAGTCGTCGGCTCCGGTGCCGGCTCCGGTGCCGGTATCGGCTCCGGTGCCGGCTCCGTCGTGGCGCCGGGCCTGCGGAGTGCCACGAACGCGACGACGAGCGCCAGGAGGAGCAGTCCGGCCCCGGCGGCGAAGGCCACGTGGTATCCACCGGTCAGCGCCGAGGTGCGGGAGCTGCCGGAGGCGGTCAGTGCGTGGGTGCGGGCGGCCGCCAGGGTGGAGAGTGTGGCCACGCCGAGGGCCATGCCGATCTGCTGCGTGGTGTTGAACAGCCCGGAGGCCAGGCCCGCGTCGCGTTCGCCCGCACCGGACATCCCGAGCGCGGTGAGGGCGGGCAGCGCGAGCCCGAAACCTGCCGCGAGCAGCATCACGGGCAGCAGATCGGCGGCGTAGTCAGCGCGTTCGGGCACCCGGGTCAGCAGGCCGAGCACGCCGATCAGCAGCGTGATACCGGTCAGCAGCACGGCGCGTTCCCCGTACCGCGCGATCAGCCGCGCCGAGACGCCGAGCGAGACCAGGCCGATGACGAGTGCGGCCGGCAGCATGGCGATGCCGGTGCGTGCGGCGCCGTAGCCCAGCACTCCCTGGAGGTAGAGGGCGACCAGCACCTGGAAGGAGTACAGCGCCGCGACCATCAGCATCTGGACGACGTTCGCCACGGCCACGGTCCGGGAGCGCAGGATGCGCAGCGGCATCAGCGGGGTGCGGGCCCTGGACTGGCGGACGAAGAAGCCGGTGACGAGAACCGCGCCGAGGAGCGCGGGCACTACGGTGCGCGGTGAACTCCAGCCGTGGGCGGTCGTGTTGATCACGCCGGAGATGCCCGCCATGAGGCCGACGGTGATCAGCAGTGCACCCCAGACATCGGCTCCGGCGCGCAGCCCGATGCCCTTGTCGGCCGGGAGCGCCGGGAGGGCGAGGGCGATGACGGCGGCACCGATCGGCAGGTTGATGAAGAAGATCCAGTGCCAGCTGAGCAGGTCGGTCAGCACCCCGCCGAGGACTTGGCCGATGGAGGCGCCTGCGGCCCCGGTGAAGCTGAACACGGCTATGGCGCGGGCTCGCTCCCGGCGCCCGGGGAAGAGCGTGACGAGGATGCCGAGCCCCACGGCGGCCGCCATGGCGCTGCCGACGCCTTGCAGGAAGCGGGCTGCGAGCAGGACGGCGGGGGTGGTGGCGGCTCCGGCCAGCAGCGAGGCTGCGGTGAAGACCCCGGTACCGGCGAGGAACATCCGCTTGCGGCCGAGGAGATCACCGAGCCGCCCGGCGAGCAGCAGCAGGCTTCCGAAGGCGATGAGATAGGCGTTGACCACCCAACTCAGCTGCGAGGAGGTGAAGTCGAGGTCGCGCTGGATGGCCGGCATCGCCACGGTGACGATGGAGCCGTCGAGGATGATCATCAGCGTCCCGGCGGCGATGACGGCGAGCGCGAGTTCGCGCCGACGGTGAGTGGTGGGCTCGGGTGTGGGTGCGAGTTCGGTGGATATGGCGGACATAGTGGCCTCTTCTGTTCGTGCAGCCGACAAGCGAGGGGTGATCAAGGGGTCGCGGTGGAGCGATAGCGAGACCGTAGCAGATAGTTTCGTTGCAGACGATATTTTTCGGAACGAGATTCCCGGTACGCTGGACGCCATGACCGCCATGACGCCACCGACCCGCACCCAGCCGGACCTCTCCTACCTGCTGGACCACACCAGCCATGTGCTGCGCACCCAGATGGCGGCGGCCCTCGCCGAGATCGGGCTGACCGCGCGTATGCACTGCGTCCTGGTGCACGCGCTGGAACGGGAGTGCACCCAGAGCGAACTCGCCGAGATCGGCGACATGGACAAGACCACGATGGTCGTCACCGTCGACGCCCTCGAGCAGGCCGGACTGGCCGAGCGCCGCCCCTCCAGCACCGACCGCAGGGCACGGATCATCGCGGTCACCGAGGAGGGTGCGCGGACGGCCCAGCGCAGCCAGCGGGTCGTGGACGAGGTGCACGAACGGGCGCTGGGCGCGCTGCCGGAGGGCGACCGGGAGACGTTCCTGCGACTCCTCGACCACCTGGCCACCGGCCACCTGAGCACCCCGGCCCCCACCCCGGCACCGGCCCGCAGGGCCCGGCAGCGCAGCAGGTGATCCGGGTCCGGGCGGTTGCCCCCCGGATCTTGCGCACCCGGCCTTGACGCGTCCCGAAGGACCGCAGGTGCCCTGCGACCGCGTTCGCGGGACCATGGAGGGGCCAACCACGGGACGGCTGAGGTGAACCGATGGCTGCGACATCCAAGCGCGTGATCGTGACAGGACAGGTGCAGGGCGTCTTCTTCCGGGACACCTGCCGGCAGGCAGCCGCTGCGCACGGCGTGCACGGCTGGGTGCGCAACCTGCCCGACGGCAGCGTGGAGGCGGTCTTCGAGGGCGAGAGAGAAGCCGTCGACGCGCTGGTGGAGTGGGCGCACGAGGGGCCGCCGGCCGCGTTCGTCGACGACGTACAGGTGACCGAGCAGCAGCCGCAGGGGCACTCCGCGTTCGAGGTGCGCACCACCGCCATGGCGCCGGGCCGGGACCGGTGACGGGGCCGGAGCCCCGCGCGGCAGCGGACGGCCGGCTCCGGCTTCACGTCGACGTACCCGAGGAACTGCGCCTCTTCCTCCCCGCCCGGCTGCGCCGACAGGCGGCGCGGGACCCCGAGGGCATCACCTGCCCGTACGACGGGACGTCCTCGCTCGGCCATGTGGTGCAGTCGCTGGGCGTGCCGCTGACGGAGGTCGCCGGGCTGCGCGCCGACGGTGCCGCTGTCCCCGACTCCTTCCGCCCAGCCGACGGTACGCGTATCGCGCTGACCCCGGTGTCACGTCCCCAGCCGCTGCCGCCCGACGCGCCCTCCCCGCCCCGGTTCGTGCTCGACGTGCACCTGGGCGCGCTGGCCCGGCGGCTGCGGCTGCTGGGCGTCAATGCCGCCTACCGCAACGACGCCCACGATCCGGAACTGGTGCGGCAGGCCAACGAGGAGCGGCGCATCCTGCTGACCCAGGACCGTGGCCTGCTGCGCAGGCGGGCCCTGTGGCTGGGCGCTTACGTGCGGGGCAGCCGCCCCGACGACCAGATCACCGATGTACTCGCGCGGTTCGACCCGCCGCTCGCCCCCTGGACGCGCTGCCCCGCGTGCAACGGGACGCTGGTGGCCGTCGCCAAGGAAGAGATCGCCGAGCAGTTGCCGCCCGGCACCCGGCGTACGTACGACACGTTCACGCGGTGTGCGGGCTGCGGGCGCCTCTACTGGCCGGGTGCCCATCACCCGAGCCTTACGGCTCGGGTGGACTCGGCGCGACGTCGGAGCAACAGATTCCGATGAGGGGTACGCCCTATCGGAAGAGCTTCACGTAGCGGCGCTGCCAGGGGGTTTCGACCGCGCGGCGCGCATAGTGGGTGCGGACGTAGTCGACGGCCTCGCCGGGCGGGACTCCGTCGAGGACGGCCAGGCAGCCCAGGGCCGTGCCCGTACGGCCCTGGCCCCCGCCGCAGGCGACCTCGACCCGCTCGGCCG
The DNA here is from genome assembly GCF_017676365.1 of Streptomyces oryzae. Taxonomy (GTDB): domain Bacteria; phylum Actinomycetota; class Actinomycetes; order Streptomycetales; family Streptomycetaceae; genus Streptomyces; species Streptomyces oryzae. The sequence goes on along the minus strand of NZ_JADKMA010000203.1, from coordinate 5,419 downwards.
CGGAGCGCTCCCACACCTGGTGGAGGGCCTCGCGCGCCTCGGCCCGGTCGCTGGGCAGCCGGAAGTCGGGCCAGCGCAGCCAGCGGGACTCCCAGCCGGAGGCGGGCGGCCGGCGGCCCAGCAGATAGAGGCCGAACTGCGGCTCGTGGCCGGCCGGCAGGGGGTGGCGCAGCCCTCTGCCGCGTACGAGCCGTCCGGAGGGCAGGCGCAGCACGCCAGGCGCATCGGGTTCCCAAGTGGCGGACATGCCGGGAGCCTAACGGCACGTGACCGCTCCCCCATACGGACCGCCCCGGCGGCGGGGGCCGGGCTCCGGCGGGAGACTCGGGGGATGAGCGTGGACCTGGGAATCTTCGTGGAGCGGGACGGGCTGCCCGCCGTACGGCTGGAGCGCCCGTTCGCCGTGAGCCCCGAGGAGGTGTGGCAGGCGCTGACGGAGCCGAACCGGATGGCCGCGTGGTTTCCGTCGCCGACCGTGTACCTGGAGCCGATGGTGGGCGGCCGGGTGGACTTCGCCGGTGACCCGTACGCGGAGGACCACTCCGGTACGGTCCTGGAGTTCGACCCGCCGCGACGGCTGGGTTACACCTGGGGGGACGACGAGCTCCTCTTCGAGCTCGGACGGCGCGGCGAAGGGTGTGTACTCGCGCTCACGGACGTGCTGGAGCAGCGCGAGGCAGCCGCCCGCAATGCGGCCGGCTGGGACGTGTGCCTCGAGGAACTGGGCAAGCTGCTGTCCGGCGGCACCCCCTCGGGCCCGCACGACGCGTCGGCCTCCGACTGGCAGGCCCGCTACGACGCCTACGTTGCCGCGGGCATGCCATCGGGAGCCCCGGTGCCCGGCGAGGGCGATCCCGGCTGAACACCCGTACCCGGCATGGGGGCTGCGCTTGCCAGCCCTGCGCCTTGGGGGTACCCCCTGCTCGAAGAGCTTGGGGGGAGCAGACCTCCCAAGCGCAAGAGCTGGCCACCAAGGGGCGCGGGGAACTGCGCGACCAGCCAGAAACAAGCCCGCAGCCTGCAACGCACCGCAAGGGGCACCCCGTAATCAGAAAGCTCACCCCCAACGCCGGGCCATATACAGGGTCCAGCATGTAAGCGCAGCGCACAGCGCACCGCCGCCAGCAAAGACCGCCGCATGGCGCCCCTCTTGCAGCAGGGACGCCGTCAGGGCCACCGTCGCGGAGCTGGCCAGCAGCGCGGAGGCCGAGAACAGCGAGGCGGCGCGGGCACGCGCCGGAGCGGGCAGCAGCCGGGGCAACCAGGTCTGCAAAGTGGTGTGGAGGTAACTCCACCCCGTACCCAGCAGCACGGCACACAGCATCAGCACCGCCGTACCGGGCACCAGCGCGGCCAGCAGCGCACCGGCCGCACCCGTCGCACCCCCAGTGGCCAACAGCCTTGCCGGGCCCCACACTCGCGCATGCCGGCGCAGCACCAACGTGCTGCCGAGCACCCCGACCGCGTAGGCGACCAGCACAGTCGAGGTCCATGCCTGTCCACCCGCGGTGGCCAGCGCGGGCGCCAGCAGCGCGGGCAGCCCCAGCATCACGGCCCCTTCCGCTGCGCCGAGCCCGAGCACGGTCCCGTAAGCAACGGAGAAGCCCCCGGTCGGCGCATCCGGGGGCTTCTCGTAGGTGCGGGCCCGCTCCGCCGGGACGGGCCCGGGGCGGGTGGCGGCACGGATCCGGCAGACCGTCAGCGCGGTCAGTACGGCGATCACGGCGAACGCGGGGCGCCAGGAGCCGCAGCGCAGCACGGTGTCGGCGAGGACGGGCGAGGCGATGGCGCTCGCCGCGGTGACCGTGGTCAGCGTGGCGAACGCGCGCTGTCTGGCCTGTGCCGGGTTCAGCGACTCGTAGTAGAGGGAGACCGAGGGCGTGACGGTGGCGAACCCCGCGCCGGCGGCGGTGCGCAGGGCGATCCACCAGCCGGGGCCCGGGCACAGCGCCGAGCCGACGGACGCCGCTGCCGCGACCAGCAGTCCGGTGCGCAGACTGCGCCCCGGCCCGTAGCGGTCGGCCAGCCATCCCCACACCGGGAGGGCGAGCCCTTGTCCGAGTGAGTAGGCGGCCATGCCGCCGGTGACGGTGCTGATGTCCGTGTGCCAGGCGGTGGCGAGTGCGGCGAGCAGTGGAGCGGCCAGATGCCAGTCGGCGTTGCCGAGGGCGGCGGCCCAGCGCAGCGCGGTCATGGTGGCCCCTCTCTCAGGCTTACGGAAAGCGAGAATATGGGCGTTTTCCACAAGAAGGCGCTGTCTGCTGGAATTTGATCCCTTCTGGGGACCCGGCCCCTGCCCCGGCACCGGGCGGCACGGCAGCGGCGGACGATGGGCCGGGCCGAACAGGGGCGGAGTTTCAGGGCGGTCGGACCGGCGCCGTATCGTCGGTTTCCGCGCACCACGGAGCGACACGGACGAACAACAGGAAGGCAGGCGAGCGGCGTGCGGGAGCAGTCCTCAGGAGCCGGCGGGCAACGGCGCGGCGGTGGGCGGCCCTACGGACGCGGCGGCTTGGGCGGACCGCGCGGCGGGCACGGGCCGCGCGGGCGGCGCGTACCGCCGCGCGAGCACCCCGGGCGCTCGGCGTACGGCGAGGACCGGCCGCGCGCCGTCCGCACCGGGCTCGCGGCCGAACTGCGCGGACTGGAGGGCGCGCAGTACGGGCGCTACAAGGGCCTGGTCGGGCGCTGGGAGATGCCCGGCGGCGAGCTGCTGGAGCTGGTACGCGGACAGTCCGACCCGTACGCGCCCCCGGCCCGGGTCGCCCTCCATGTGCCGGGGCGGCTCGCGGCGCTGCCGCCCGAGCTGTGGCGGACCGCGACCCGGCGCCGTGCGCTCTCCTCCTATCTGGCGCGGCAGGCGGCACACGCCGTGCGCGGTGAGAAGGCGCTGCGGGTGGACGCGGGCGGCCAGGAGGTGCTGGAGCGCAGTTCGTGCACCGTCAGCGGCGAGGACGGCTCGGTGACGCTGCGGCTGGGTGCCGCGCTGCCGGGGCACGGGCGGCGGATCGACGGACGGGAGGCCGAGCGGCTGCTGTGCCAGGTGCTGCCGCGGGTGGTCGAACGCGCGCTGCGCTACGCCGCGTTGGACGCGGATGAGGTCCAGCACTTCGTGGAGACGGTCGAGGATTCGGTGGCGCTGCGGGACGCGCTGGACGGGCTCGGCCTGGTGGGGTTCGTCGCGGACGGCGCGGTGCTGCCGCGCCGCAGCGGGGTGGACGACCGGCCGGCCACCGGCAGCGGCGTGGTGCCGTTCGCCTCGCCCGACGCGTTGCGGGTGACGGTCGAGCTGCCGCACGCGGGACCGGTGACCGGTATGGGCGTTCCTGAGGGCGTGAATCTGGTCGTCGGCGGCGGCTTCCACGGCAAGTCCACGCTGCTGCGGGCGCTGGAGACGGGCATCTGGGACCATGTGCCGGGCGACGGCCGTGAGCTGGTCGTCTCACGAAGCGAGACGGTGAAGCTGCGGGCCGAGGACGGCCGGCGCGTGGAGCGGGTGGACGTGCACGCCTTCGTCGACCACCTGCCGGATGGTTCGGACACCTCGGACTTCTCCACACAGAACGCCTCAGGCTCCACCTCGCAGGCCGCGTCGCTGTGCGAGGCCGTGGAGGCGGGCGCGCGGGTGCTGCTGATCGACGAGGACACCGCGGCGACCAACCTGATGATCAGGGACGCCCGGATGCAGTCGCTGGTCGCCAAGGACCGCGAGCCGCTGACGCCGCTGGTGGACACCGTCCGCTCGCTCCACCGCGATCACGGCGTCTCGACGGTGCTGGTGATGGGCGGGTCCGGGGACTATCTGGAGGTCGCCGACCGCGTCGTGATGATGGACGCCTACCGCCCCTCCGATGTGACCGCGCGGGCCCACGAGATCGCGGCCGTGCCCACGGGGCGGCACGCCGAGGCGGAGTCGTTCCCCGGCGTCGTGGCCCGGGTGCCCGACCCCTCGTCGCTGGACGCCGAGGTGCGCGGGCGGCCCCGGATCCGCGCGCGGGGCGAGGACGTGCTCTCCTTCGGCGACCACGAGGTGGACCTGCGCGCCGTCGAGCAGATCGCCGACCCGCGCCAGGTGACCGGCATCGGCCTGACCCTGGAACTGATGGTGCGGCGCGGGATGCTGGACGGACAGCGGACGCTGGCGGAGGCCCTCGACCTGCTGGACGAGCTGCTGGCGGACGGCGCCACGGGCCCGCTTCTCAGCATTCGGGACGAGGATTTCGCCGTGCCCCGCCGCTTCGAGACGGCCGCGGCGATCAACCGCGTCCGGGGGCTGCGGATGCTGCGCTGAGCGGGCGTGGTTGGCTGGCGTCATGAGCGACACCGTGACCGTCACCACCTGGTACCTGGAGCAGACCGCGCCCGGGGACCTTGCGCCCGCCCGGATACCGGACACCTCAGCCGGGGTCACCGTTTGCCGTGCGGAGGTACCGAGCCCGGAGTTCAGCCGGTTCCTCTACGCCTCGGTGGGGGCGGACAACACCTGGGTGGACCGGCTGCCGTGGACGTACGAGCAGTGGCAGCGCTTCCTGGAGCGCCCCGGCGTCGAGACGTGGGTCGCCTACGAGCGGGGCACCCCGGCCGGCTTCATCGAGCTGGACGGCGCCGGGGAGGCGGGCACGGTGGAGATCAGCTACTTCGGGCTGCTGCCCGCCTTCCGTGGCCGGGGCATCGGGGGCCATCTGCTCTCGGTCGGGGTCGCCCGCGCGTGGGATCTAGCCGGCCGGTGGGAGGGGCACCCGGCGACAGCTCGGGTCTGGCTGCACACCTGTTCTCTGGACGGGCGGCATGCCCGGGCCAACTATGAGCGGCGGGGCTTTCGTGTCTACCGCACGGAGACGAAGCCGGAGCCGCTGACCGCCGCGCCGGGCTCCTGGCCGGGGGCCTGAGACCGCGCCCCGAAAGAGCGCGGGGAACGGCACGCTCAGCCGACCTCCGGCCGCACTCGGAAGGCGTCACAAGCCCCGGCGGCGGGACCCCGGCCGCAGCCACACAAGAGGGCGTCTCATAGTCCGAGCGCCACATGTCCGCGATGCGGACATCGGTGGACTGAGGTCAGACGCCCGTGCGACGCTTCCGTCATGTCTCGCGCTGGAATCGCCTTGGTGAGTCGACGTCACGTCGACCTCGTTCGCGTGTCCAGCGCCATCTGTCCGGCGGGCTGACAGTCACAGCACCGCCGTTCTGACACCCCCCTCCTGACGTCCTCCGACGCCGACCGAGCCGGCCGAGCCGCGGCCACCGCCCTCACCGTCGCGGGCGAGCCGCCGGAATCGGCGCCGAAACCCCTGCGTACGGGCACCTGAGCCGCGCCACGTGGCCGGCCCGCCCGGCGTGTCCGACCGCACTCGTCGCCAACGCGTGCCCGCGCCCCCTGCCCGAAGGATCTCCCGCCATGGCCGACACCTCCGAGCGCCCC
>NZ_JADKMA010000202.1 GCF_017676365.1 Streptomyces oryzae | reverse complement strand
CCCCCCGCCACCCCAGGCCGCTCCCTTCCCTGTCGCCCGTACGGCCCTATGGCGGCCCCGGAACGCCCCTGCCGCGCCGAGTGCGGACTGCTCGGCCACCGCGTGTACGACGCCTCTTCCGACCCCGAGCGGGTGCGTGCCCTCTTCGCCGCCGCGCCGTGGGCCACCTGCTACGGCATCGCCTGTGGGCGGCCCCCGCTCCCCCGCTGCACCTGGTGGGGCTCGACCTCGATGTGAAGCACGGCATCGACCCGCTCCAGGCCTGCACCGGTTCGCCCCCGGCTCGGCGACCCGGCCCCCGGCGCCGATACCGGCCGCGCTGCTGGCCCTGCTGCTGCCACCGCCCACGCCGCAAGGCGGGCCATCCGAATCGGCTACGAGGCACGACGGCGGCGCACTCGTGCGCCTCGTAGCAGGCTCCCCGGTGGGTCAGCGGAACGCCCGGCTGTTCTGTGCCGCCTGCCGCGCCTATGAGCGCGCCAAGGGCGACAGCCTGGCGGAGCCGCTGATCCGGGCCGCTCTCGCGCTCGGCCTGCCGGTACGAGAGGCCCGCTCGACGGTGGCCTCGACAGCCCGGCGCACGAACCGGGACGTGGCGCATTGACGGGTTCAGGGCGCCGTCAGCTGCCGGGCGGGCGCCATTCCGGGTCGCGGCCGGCCAGGCCCACCACCTGGTCGAGCAGAGGAGCGTCCTCGCCGACGTGGACGACCGGACCGAAGATCCCCTGCTCCCCGTCCTCGCTCACGGCCCCCGCAAGGAAGTCGTGGACGGCGCGCAGGCACGGTTCGTCCACCTGGTAGTCCTGACCGGTGGCGCGGGCCAGATCCCAGCCGTGCACCACGAGCTCGTCCAGCGTGACCAGGCCGCCTTCCGTGCCCGTCAGGGTGACGCCGCCCGCCTGGGTGCTGCCGGTCCAGGCGTCCGGCGCCGACCAGGCGACCGCCAGATCCGCCAGATCGTGCGGCAGCCGCTCGCGCCAGTCATCCGGGAGGGGCTGCTGCGCGGCTTGCCCGCCGGGAGGTGCCGCCGTGGTCTCGCCCGTTTCCTTGCGCGCCGTGTGCTGAAGGCCCACGGCCAGCCGGCCGATGTGCCACAGCAGGTCGCGTACGGCGTATTCCGTACAGGGCGTGGGGGCGTCGAGCTGCGCGTCGTCCACGCGGGGCACGAGTGCCGCCGTGCGGCGTGCCGCGGGGCGCAGGTCGACGGGTGCTGCCCCGCTCCCGCTCCCGACCCCGCCAAGGCCGGGGTCGGGGTCGGGGTCGCGCCCCGGCGCCGGCCCAGGCCCTGGCGCTGGACCCGGCTCAGGCCCCGGTCCCGCCTCGCCGTTCGCACTGTGCGCCATGTCGCTCGCCTCCCGTTCCGCAGACAACCTGCCGCCGCACACCCGAGCAGCCTGTAAAGAGCCCGTGCACAACAGCGTCCGCGCATACGGACCATCCGGCACGGCGGAACTCATCGCCTGGGCGGCCGGTGCCCGGCCGTCACCCGGTAAGGGCGCGCCGTAGGTACTCCGCCGTATGGGTGTCGGCGGTGTGTGCCAGCGCTTCGGGCGTCCCGCTGAAGACGACCCGCCCACCGTTCGCACCCGCGTCCGGACCTACGTCGATCACATGGTCGGCGTGCTTGACCACGTCCAGATCGTGTTCGACCACGAGCACCGTGTTGCCCGCGTCCACCAGCCGGTCGAGCAGTGCCAGCAGCGTCGCCACATCGGCCATGTGCAGTCCGGTGGTGGGCTCGTCGAAGACATAGATGCTGCCGGTCTCGTGCAGCCGGTGGGCGAGCTTGATCCGCTGGCGTTCACCGCCGGACAGGTGCGAAAGCGGCCGGCCGAGCGTCAGGTAGCCCAGCCCCACCTCGTGCAGCGGACGCAGCCTGCGCCACACCCTGCGGTTTTCCTGGCCGGTCTGGCCGGTCTGGCCGGTCTGGCCGGCCCGATCGGACCGGTCGGCCAACGCGTCCGGCTCGTCCCGCCCGGCGAAGTGCTCCAGCGCCTCGTCAACCGTCATCGCCAGCAGATCGGCGACGTTTTTGCCTGCCATACGGTACGAGAGAACGTCGTCCCGGAAGCGTCGCCCCTCGCACACCTCGCACACGGTGGTCACCGGGTCCATGAACGCCATGTCCATGGTGATCGTGCCGCGTCCCTGGCAGCCGGAACAGGCGCCGGTGGAGTTGAAACTGAACAGTCCCGGCTCGACACCGTGCTCCCGGGCGAACATCCGGCGAATCGGGTCCCAGATGTCCGTGTACGTCGCAGGGGTCGAGCGCGGAGAGATGCCGACCGCGGACTGATCGAGAATGATCGCTTCGGGATAGGCACTGGCGAAAACTCCCGCCACCAGTGAGCTTTTACCGGACCCGGCCACCCCCGTCACAGCAGTCAGCACTCCGGCCGGAAAATCCATGCTCACCTCATGGAGATTGTGCAGGGAGGCGTTCCGTACGGGCAGCGTCCCGGTGGGCGTCCTGCGCCGTGCCGACGGCTTGAGGCCGCTGCGCTTGCGGAAGTGCTCGCCCGTGACCGTTCCGCTCCGTTCCAGCTGGGCCACGCTGCCCTCGAACACCACCGTCCCGCCCTGCGCGCCTGCCCCCGGCCCCATGTCGACCACATGGTCGGCCAGCGCGATCACATCCCGGTCGTGTTCGACGATCACCACGGTGTTGCCCTTGTCCCGCAGCGCCCGCAGCAGCCCGCCGAGCCGGTCCACATCGCGGGCGTGCAGCCCGACACTGGGCTCGTCGAAGAGGTACGTCATACCGGTGAGGCTGCTGCCCAGGTGCCGCACCGTCTTCAGCCGCTGGCCCTCGCCGCCCGACAGCGTTCTGGTGGGCCTGTCCAGAGTCAGATAGCCCAGCCCCACCGTGTCGATCCGGCGCAGCGCCGCCAGTGCGGCCGACACGGCGGGCCCGCCCACGGGGTCGTGCGCCACCTTCGCGTCCGCCAGCCACTCCACCAGTTCGCGGACCTCCATCGCACACAGGTCCGCCAGCGACCGTCCCTCGATCCGCGAGGCCAGGGCGCGCGCGTTCAGTCGTGCGCCCTGGCAGCTCGGACAGACCCCCTCGCTGACCACTCGCTCGGCGTGCTTGCGCTCCCGCTCGCTCAGCGCTTCGAGCCCCGGTTCGATGAACCGCCGGGTGAAGCGCGGCACCAGTCCCTCGTAGTCGTTCACCGCGATGGAAGCCGGTCCCTGGCCACCGTGGGGCCGGTGCGGCCGCTGCGTACGGAACCCGGCGCCGTACAGCAGCAGTTCACGCTCGTGCGGTGAGTAGTCGCGCAGCGGCTTGTCCGGGTCGAACAGCAGCTCGGCGCCCTCCCATGCGGGCCCGGCAGGGCCGTCGTACCTCGTGACCTCCGCATAGCGCTTCCAGTAGTTCGTCCCCACCGCGAAGGCCGGGTGCCGGATCGCGCCCTCGTTCAGCGACTTCGACTCGTCCAGCAGTTTGTCCGTATCCAGCCGCACCGTCCGCCCGAGCCCCTGACACCCGGGACACATGCCCTGCGGGTCGTTGAACGAGTACTGATGCGAGAGCCCGGCGCTGGGTTCGGCGCAGCGTGAGAACAGCACCCGCAGCACCGGGTTGACCTCGGTCATCGTCCCCACGGTCGACCGGGCCCCGCCGCCGACCGGCTTCTGGTCCACGATGATCGCGGGCGTCAGATTCTCCACGAACTCGAACTTCGGCCGCTCATGGCGGGGCAGCCGGTTGCGGACGAACCATGGGAAGACTTCGTTCAGTTGCCGCTGCGACTCGACTGCCAGGGTGTCGAACACCAACGACGACTTCCCCGACCCCGACACCCCCGTCACCACGGTCATCCGCCCCAACGGCACCCGCAGTGTCACCCCTCGCAGATTGTTCTCGCGCCCCCCACGCACCACGAGCTCCCCAGGCACCCCGATCTCCTCCACTCCGCGCCACTCCGCGCTTCACACACCGTCCGGTCACCCCACCCTCCCCGCGAAACCAGACACGTCCTGTCTCCTTTTTCCCCGGCCGGCACCGAGCGCCCCCTCCTCAATGCCGAGGGATGCCGAGTTCGGACAGCAGGCCTCGGATGTGCCGCTCGATCTGGTCGCGGATCGGGCGGACGGCCGGGACGCCCTGCCCGGCAGGGTCGTCCAGGACCCAGTCGAGATACCGCTTGCCGGGGAAGACCGGGCAGGCATCGCCACAGCCCATGGTCACCACCACGTCAGAGGCCTGCACCGCCTCGCTGGTGAGCACCTTCGGCCGGGCCTGGCTGAGATCGATGCCCACTTCGCGCATGGCATCGACCACGGCCGGGTTGACCTGCCCTGCCGGAGCGGAACCGGCGGAGCGAACCTCGACCCGGTCGCCTGCGAGGTGAGTGAGGAAAGCAGCTGCCATCTGGGAGCGCCCGGCGTTGTGGACGCACACGAACAGCACCGACGGCTTGCGGTTCTCAGACATGGGCGGAGCTCTTCTCGAAGGGAGCCGGTGTGCGGCTGATGCTGAGCCGGGGGAAGTAGCGGCGAGCGCACAGGGTGAACAGGGTGAACAGGGCGAACAGGGCGAACGGCACGAGGCGGCCCATCCGCAGCCGCCCCGGCCCTCACGAGTCGGCGTTCGCGCGCCCGCGCAGCGAGGTGCCGGCGGGCCGGGTGAGCATACCGGCCAGTCGGTCGGTCATTTCGGGGATGAGCCAGTAGTACACCCACGTGCCCCGCCGCTCGCAGTCGATGAGCCCGGCCTGCCGCAACAGCTTGAGGTGGTGGGAGACGGTCGGCTGGGACAGGCCGAAGTGCGGCGTCAGGTCGCATACGCACACCTCCCCGCCCGCCCGGGAGGCGATCATCGACAGCAGCCGCAGCCGGATCGGATCCCCCAGGGCCTTGAACACCTTCGCCAGCTCTGCGGCCTGCTCCTCGGCCAGCGGGGCGGTCAGCAGCGCCGGGCAACAGCCCTCAACGTCCTGACCGAGCACCTCAAGCTCCTGTTTCGACATGCATCTATGTTGACGTTTCTCAATCCAAGCTGCAAGCTCAGAATTGAAGAACGTCGATACAACCTGTTCGGAGAATGCACCATGTCACGCCTGCAGCTCGCCTTGAACGTCACTGACCTGGAAGGATCAGTGGCCTTCTACTCCAAGCTCTTCGGCGTCGAACCGGCCAAGCGCCGCCCCGGCTACGCCAACTTCGCCATCGCCGAACCGCCGCTGAAGCTGGTCCTGATCGAGGGCGAGGATGAGGGAGACCGGGACACCCGGCTCGATCACCTCGGCGTCGAGGTCGAGGACACCGCACAGGTCACCGCCGCCACCGAACGCCTCAAGGACGCCGGCCTGGCCACCTTCGAGGAGAACGACACCACCTGCTGCTACGCCCGCCAGGACAAAGTCTGGGTCCACGGCCCCGGCCGCGAACCGTGGGAGGTCTACGTCGTCAAAGCCGACGCCGACACCTTCGACAAGACCCCCGCGCCAGGCGCAGACATCAGCGGCGGCTGCTGCATCGGCGGCACAGCAACAGCGGCGCCCGCCAGCTGAAACCACTCAAGCGGGCACACAGGACGAGGCACCCAGACAGCGAGGGCACCACCTGCACGGTGGTGCCCTCGCTGAGCTGAGCCTTCATTCCGACTGCGGAGGCGGTGGGATTTGAACCCACGGAGGTGTTGCCACCTCTACGGTTTTCAAGGGGGCTGTGGCGCAAGCGCGCCAAACGTCGCTGACCTGTGCGGACGCCCAGTACGACAGCGATTGGCCGCGCTTCCGGTCCACCGTGGGTCCACTGGTCGGGTCCCAGCCGAGATATCGGCCCGAATCCGATCCCGGGCTACGCGAACAGCAGCGTCGGCTCCGCCAGGATGTCTCGGCCCAACTCACTCTTGTAGATCAGATCGATGCTGCCGAAGCGGGCTTCGTCGTAGTCCAGGCCGAGGTCGGCCACCGCATCGCGTACGGCCTGCTCCGAGGTGCCCTCGATCTCCAGGAAGGTCGGGAGATCGGGCCACGTGTCGAGATCGTAAGTGACTGCGCCCAGGCGCCACTCCTCGCGGTAGTTCTGCTGGAACCGCACTTGCCGTAGCCCCAGCGCCTTCAGTAGCTCGGCGGTCTTGTCCAGGTCACTGACCTCGACTTCGATCTCAGTCGTGCCATTGATGTGGGTGGCGTCGGTGACCTGCTTCAGCGTCAGTGTTGTCTTTCCACCCTCATCCCGGAGGCGCAACCACTGTTCGCCCCTGACCGCGTCGTTCTCGAAGATCAGGCGCGTGAACATGGTGCGGTCAAAGATCCGCTCCGCGCCTGCTGCCCGCAAGTGGTCGCGAACGGCTTCCGCGTCGATCTCAAGGAACTTCGCTTCGTACTCGTGCTGTGCCAATGTGCTTCCCATCTCCTCTTGTGGGCTCAGGCGGCTAAGTCTCGACGGTCGCGTTCGCGTACCTCTCTGATCTCGTCACACAGGGGTCCGTTCACGAACTCGTCTACAGGCAGACACAGATCCATCCGCTGGATACACACGCCAACGTGGAAGATGCCCTTCGGGTCCCGGTAGAGCCGCACACCGTAGTACCCCTCCTGGCAGTCCTGGCTGTTGTTGAACCGGCAGCTGGCGCACGTCCTCGGCAGCCGAAGCGACCGGATGTGCTTGACCATGAGACGGCGCTCCTCCGACAGCCTGTAGGAGACACGGAAGCCGGACGTACCAGCGATCACGTGTACCTCCTCCGGCTCGGCACCAAGCTGCTGCAGAAGGAGCTCGATGGCGTTCAAGGAGTCGTCCCCATCCTCCAAGGACGACAGTACGCGGACGGACAGCTGTGGCGCGTACTTCGTCAACAGCCGGTGCACCCGCGGAACATGGTCCTTGTTGGGGAGCACGATGTTCGCCCGTGTGCCCAAGCCGAGCATCATGGCCTGGTGAATGGAGGCGTCCAGGGCTTTGATCTTGCGTTCGGCAAGGGGTCGCTTACTCAGGCGCTTGTTCTGCACCTGGGCCAACTCATCGGCGGTCGTACCGAAGATGGAGAAGTTGACGTGATCGAGCCCTGCCTTGGCGCATCCGGGGAGCATCTTCTTCCCGTTCTCACCGTTCGACGTCACACTGACCTCGTACCCCTCCTCCTTCGCCAGAGCGACGAGTTGGGGCAGACTCGGGTGCAGCGTCGGCTCCCCGCCCGTGAAATGGACCTCGTTGAAGTCCAGCGCCTCTTGGAGCTGGGTCAGTGCGGCGCGGAAGCTCTCATCGGGCCGGACAGGGGCGCACACGAAGCGGGCGCCATTTGTCGAAAGGTAGATCGATGTGCGTCCCGATGGGCCGGTCATGATGAACTGCCCATCGGGTGCCCTGTTGGGGTTGTCGGCACTTACCGGCGTCCCCTCGTTGTGGCAGAAGGTACAGGTCATCCCACAAGCGTCGATGACCTTGACGCGTAGCGTCCGATCCTGGGAGACGTACACAGGCACCTGGCTACTGATGCCGCGTAACGCCTGGTGGTCGAACATGACGTTCCCCCTTTGCAGGAAGCGTGCGGTCGTTGTTCGGACTCGGTGCTCCGAAGCCGATCAACCGTCAACAACGGCTGTGTCGAGCTTCGAGGGGAAAGGTGGGGGCACTGCGGCGACCTGCTGACTCGGTCCTTGCCGCACCATGTGAAAGAGCAGCACGGCGGTGACAGCCGTACCCAAGACCCACACCCATCGCAGGAATACATCTACGGATGAATCCATAAAGCCGATCCCTTCCTTCCAATATCCACTTCAAAGGACACACGAAAACAGTCCTTTGAATTCGCTAATCTGACTACGCGCGGCCCGAGAAATCCCGTTGATGCGGCTCACTCAGCCATGCACGGTTTTCGCTCCAGCGCTCTGACGGGACTCCTCGCCACCCAGGTGGAGTTCGAACCAAACCACTTTTCCGGCGTCGATCGGTCGAATTCCCCATGCATCCGCGAGGACTGAGACGAGGAATATCCCTCGGCCGGACTCAGCATCCAGATCTCCGTTACGCATCGCCGGAAGATCAGTCGCCGCGTCGGTCACCTCGACACGAATCCGTTCTTCCGTCTGCTCAACGCAGACGGCATACGCACCGCAGGCGTGTTCAAGGGCGTTGGTGAATACCTCACTGACCAACAAACGCAGGTCGTCAATCCGCTGGTCACTCAGGTCGGCTCTCCACCCTTGGACGATGGACACGACCTGCCTTCGAGCCGTGGGCACTGCCTCGGCCGAAGGGGACACAAGGAAGCCATGGCGTTTGGACTTGGGCATGCGCTGCGGCACGGCAGACCACACTTCCCTTCCTCCGCCTCGGGGTCTGTCTGGCTGGGCCGGAGCCATGACCATGGGCCACATCGCGCCGAACTGGGAAGGTTTCAGGGGCGTTTCAATGCCTCGCCGACCCTCTACGCAGGGCGTATTCACTGGGCTACGTTGAGTGCTGAGACCGGGGCTGACGATCTGACATGAGGGGGTCCTGATGGCCGGTCAGTCAGGCTGCGTGCTTCACCATCCGTTGTCGTACGCGCGGGAAGTGATCCTTCGGATGGGGAAGGTGGAGTTCGCACAAGCGATCCGTCAGCAGGGGCGAATTCTTGGCTACAACCTGGGAACCACCCGAACCACTGTCTTCAAATGGGAACGGGGCGACCATGATCCTGACGAGCCCACTCAGATCGTCATCGCCCACCTTCTTCGAATTCCTGGCTCGGTTCGCAAGCAAGCGCCTTGGCCGCTCTGGCTGCCCGCTTGGGATACAGCAGCTCTTGATGCCCCTTGGACACAAGCGGCTACGCTGGAAGTCCTGACCTCGGTTGCGGAGAGTGGATTGATGGACCGGAGAGGCTTTCTCGGCATCGGCGGTACGGCACTCATCGGCCTTGGCGCGCAATGGGTGACGGCCGAGCCGGCGCTTGCTGCCGCTGCCAAGGGCGACATGGTCACCCCCACCACGGTTGACCGCATGCGTGACCGCGTTACGTCGCTTCATGCCATGGAGCAGGAAACGGGCGGCGGTGACTACCTGGAGTCTGCCCGCGCTGACCTGAGACTTATCAGCCGCATGCTGGAACATGGTCGATACAGCGAGGACACCGCTCAGCGCCTGTACGGGCTGGCAGCCGAAGTCTGCTGCCTACTGGGCTGGATGAGCTACGACGCCAGCCTGCACGGGGCGGCACAGAAGCACTACGCGGCGGCCCTCCGGGCATCCAAGACTGCCGGTGACGACACGCTTGGTGCCCATGCCCTGTGCTTCATGGCCACTCAGGCGGCCAACCAGCGCGAGCAGCGAGGCGCCGTCGGACTGATGGACTCGGCGGAAGCCGTACGCAGTCGTGTTCCGGCCAGCATGCGGGCCTCGATCGCGGCCCACCAAACCACGGTCTACGTCAAGGCTGGTGAGGAGAAGAAGGCCGCGGCAGCGCTCAACCGGGCGTTCGACGCCTTGGGGCGCATGGACCATGCCGAAGCTCCTACATACCTCCGCTGGTTCGGTGAAGCCCAGCTGCGTTCCACCGAAGGCCGCTTCTACCTCAACACGGGCCAAGCGGCGAAGGCGACGGATTCTCTGGAGCGCTCCGTAAAGCACGCGGCTCCCCGTGACAAGGCGGTGCGGTACGGAACCGTTGCCCTTGCGTACCAGCGCACTGGTGACCTCGACGGCGCCTTGGAGGCGACGCACAAAGCGGCGCGGCTTCTTGAAGAGGGCGTGCACTCTCGGAGGGGTATCGAGCGCCTTGAGGATGTGCGCAAGGGCTTCGCGCCACACCGCCACGAGCCCCGGGTGAAGGAAGCGTCTGAACGCATCACCGCCCTGTCATCTGCCTGACGCGGAGATCGCCCCGGTTGTCCGCTGCGCTCGGCGGATGACCGGGGCTTTGCGCTGTCGTGGGCCCGACTGAAGGCCGGGCCGACGTGCGGGCACTGGCGAGAGTTGTCCGGCAGACCGCACCTGTTCCCGGATCTGGTGCCTCAAGGGGGGAAAGTCAGCCACGACGGTGGGAGAGACGTCCGAGCACCTGCACGTGTGCCCCCGCAACCACCCACCTTCATCAGCCACGCTTCGATGTTTTGGTCTTTGACCCGCAGACGCCTCCGCTTTGCCCCAGCCGACCACTGGAGCTGGCGGGACCGGTCCGCAGACCGCAACGAGAGCTGGGCGCCGCGCCACGGGCCTTATCGGTATGCCGCGCCAGTCGTCACCCAGGGCTGTGGCATCGCGGGAGACGCAAGGCCGGGCTGTGCTGTGGCGCTCCTGGCCCAACGGGCGGGTACTCGTCGGCGGGGGCACAGGGGGCTCGTATCGGAGTTACCGCTGAGACAGGTGTTGTCGCTGTCGTCCTCTTGCGGCGCGAGCGGCGGGGCTGCCGCGAAGTGGGGCGGCAGACAGGAACGAAGCGGCGGCACGGCCGCCGCGCCGCGCGGGCCGCGACAGCGGCCCGCCTTGATCCAGTAGGGAAACTTTGAACAGCCCCGGTGTGCCTTCGTGCTGCCGGGGCTGCGCGCGTTGCCAGGCAGCGGCCTATGGCATGTGGGCGTGCCTGCATCCTCCGATCGCGTGATCGCCGTGCCCTCTGGTGGCAATCCCTGGCACCGAGATTTCTTTATACGGGTGAGGCCGGTTCGAGGTCGCGTTGTCCGCTCGGCGCGCTGGGCTGCGATCGCAGGGCCAAGAAAAAATCTCGGCCGCGCTGTCACAAATCCCGTTTTCGAGCCCCGTTCTTGGGTCGGTACTCGAAGCCAACACAGATCGAGAGGGCCGAATGACTCATAGCAGGATGTACCGGACCCAAGGTGGAGCGCGAAGAATCTGTCCACAGGCTGGGGAGTCCAGGATGCACCTCAGTTCGTGGCGTCAGACCAGCCTCGCAAGCCACGAGGTGACGTACATCACGAACCCGCCACTACCAGACCGTCACACGAGAGGGATTTTCAGCACCTGTAGCAAGTGAAAGGGCTGGCCGTCCCCCTTACCACGGGATTCCCGGCTCACCCAACCGGGGGTTCGACGCTCCAATGGGAGCGGACGGAGAGGTGTCCGGTCTCCTCTCTTCAATGGGGCCGGACAGATCGAGCACGAGTAACACGGAGGCGAGTCGAGGTGTTCAGCAGCGATGCGTGGTCCCAGCCTGCGGGAGCGTGTGCGGGTCCGCAGGCGCGCCTGACGGGAGGCCCTGAAGTATCGGCTCGTGCACCAGACCCCTGGGGTCAAGATGCCGGTAAGGCGCTAACCATGGCCGATCAGCGCACTCCGCTTTCCACCACTCCGTCGCAACCGAGTTGTTACCCGTGGTGAGCGGTTTTGGTAAGCGGCTTGGTAAGCGCTCGGCGCTTGCCTGGCAGGGGACGACGATGACGAGTACTGCGGGGGTCAGGATGACGGACGACGAAATGCACGCTCAGGTGGTCGAGTTGACAGAGGCGGTTGCCCATCTCGGCAGGCAAGTGGCGGATGCCGGCGAACGCGTCAGGCGCCTCAATGTCCGCGTTGCTGCTCTAGCTGCTCGACCCGAGCCTCAGTCTCTTCCAGACGATTCCGCAGCTCGCCAAGCTGCCCGTTCATGAGGTGGACCTGGTCGAGTAGCTTCGCCAGCAACTCGCTCGTAGTGGCCTCGCCGCCTTCCGGGGATTCAGGCACCCCGGAAGGACTGGACGCGTACCACAGAGGCGACGGGGACTGCCGGATCTCTTTGGCACGCTGCCGGGCGTCCTGCCGAACAAAGGTCCCGCGACCCTGGACCGTGTAGACCAGCCCTTGCGTCTTCAGCAGCCGAAGCGCGTTCTGCACGGTGGAACTGGCGAGCCCGTAGCGCTCCTGGAGGGTGCGGGCTGAAGGCAGCTTGTCCGTCTCCTTGAGATGGCCGTCGGCGATCTCATCGCGCAAGACCTCGGCGGCCTGTACGTACGGCGGCCTGGGGTCGTCTTCGGCGCGAGACAGGTCCATGCACGCAGGATAGCGACGCCGCACGCCTGCGAGACACCGCTTCGAGCCAACTGTGACAGCCGTAGCAGTACCCACCCGCGAGTCAGGTGTTGCAGGTGTAGCGATACACGCGCTACAGTCGAGCCCTCGCCGGACGAGTCGGCGAGGAACAACGATCAAGGAGTGTGCTTCCCCATGGCTAAGCCGTTTGTCCGCGTGGACGTGAGCGCGTCGTCCTACATGGTCGCCACGCTGCCCGTGCCGAAGGTCCGCAACCAGGAGACCGGCGAGCTGTACGCCGACCAGAAGACCGGCGAGCCGCTGGCCACCGTCAACCTGGTCGAGACACTGGACGGCCGGGCTCAGCTGATCAAGGTGACCATTCCGGAGTCCGGGGCACCTGAAGGGCTGGCGCCCGGTGCCCAGGTTGTGCCCCGGGGCATGATCGCAAGCCCGTGGGCGAACAAGTTCGGCGACCAGGTCAACACCGGTCTCGCCTACCGCGCTGAGGGGCTGGAGGCGGCACAGTGAGCCTCCTGGACAGCATTCAAGTGGTCGGGGAGACCACTCCCGTGGCGGGCCTCTTCCTGGGCGGTCTGATCGGAACCGCCCTTGTGGTCTGGGGCCTGGCATGGCTGGTGCGCTACCTGCGGGCAGACGCTGAACTCCGTTGCAGCATGCGGCAGGAGGTACACATCAGGCGCGGGTGGAAGCGACTGGCGCGAATGGCTGGGCTATCGGTCACCGACCGCACGCCAACCTTTCTCGCCTCCCTGTCGAGCGAGGGCAATCAGGAGCCCAAGCCTCGCGTGCTCGTTCCGAAGATCAGCACCAGCCCCGACGCGTTCGGCGTGAACGTGACCGTCAAGGCTCTGCCGAAAGCTGGTCTAGAGGAATTCCAGCGGGCCGCTCCCTACCTGGCCGATGCCTGGGGATGCACGCGGCTGTCGGTGCGCCAGAAGGCTCCCGGCACTCTGCTGCTGCGGGCGGTGCGGCGTGATCCGCTGATCTCACCGACGTTCCATACGCCCAGCGGACAGGCGCCGGATGAGGTGTCCGTGTGGGGCCTGGGGCTGGACGAGTACGCCGAAGCGGTGTCGATCCCTCTGGCGAACGTGCCGGGGGTCGCAGTCGCCGGGCTCCCCGGTTTCGGCAAGACATCGCTGATCAACCGACTGATCTGTGACCTGGCTCCGTCATCTGCGGTGCAGTTCGCGGTGGCGGACGGCAAGGTGAGCGAGGCTGACGAAGGAGATTACGCCGACCTTCAACAGCGGCTGTTCGCCTTCGCTGGAGACGACCTGGCCGACGCCAACGCGCTGTTCAGGAGGCTGGTAGAGCTGCGTCGGCAGCGTTCGGCTGCGATCCGCTCCGTGCTGGGGGTCAAGAATCTCTGGCACAAGGGCCCGGTGGCGTCCTGGCCGCTCACGGTCTTGATCATCGATGAGGCGCAGACCTACTTCCGCGACCACAAGGGAAGCGACCGGAGGACGAAGGATCTCGCGGCGCTCGCCGCCGAGAACGCCCGGCTGGTGGAAGACCTGGTCAAGAAGGGCCGTAGCGTCGGAATGCTCGTCATCGTCGCCACGCAGAAGGCCACCGGGGATGCGATCCCCACGTTCATCCGGGACGTGTGCCCGGTGGGTCTGTCCTTCGCCCAGAAGACGGCGGAAGCCTCGGTTGCCGCGCTCGGGGAGGACATTCGCAACTGGCCCGACGCCAACCCGGTCAGTCTCCAGGACCCGCGCTATGTCGGCGTCGCCGTGATGGCCGTGCAGGGACGCGAAGGCTTCTCCCGCATCCGCACGCCCTACGTGGACGACGCGGACGCGGCCCGCATCGCTGTCGAAACGGCTCACCTGACCAAGGACCCGACCGAGCTGCTCACCCGCGCTACCGCGCTGTCTTTGAACAAGCCGCTGGGCAATGCGGCGTAACCCTCGGCCCTGCTCCCTCACTGCACAGGAAGGAGGTGAACCCTCCAATGGCCGGTGACCGGCTCACGCAGTACCTCGTCACGGCGGTAATGGCCGTGATCGCGGCCCTGGCGTTCGTCTTCTCCTTCGGCAACGTCTGGGCCCTCGCCCTCCGGCTCGGCGTCCCCCGCCCCATCGCCCCGTTGATCGCCCCGACGGTGGACCTGTCTGTGGTCGGGCTCCTCGTGTGCCTGCGGCACCTGTCCCTGCGTGGGGTGCCAGCTGACCAACTGCGTTCCGCTACACGCCTGATGCACCTGTCCGGGCTGCTCACCCTCGGCC
>NZ_JADKMA010000201.1 GCF_017676365.1 Streptomyces oryzae | reverse complement strand
GGGGTAGGGCACTCGGCCGACCGGGGTCGGCTGCGGCTGCGGTGCGGTCGTTCAGATGGGGATGTTGTCGAACGGCGCCGTCAGCTGCCGCAGCAGCGAGGCCAGTTCGCCGCGCTGCAAGGGGGAGAGCTCGGCGAGGATGGCGCGCTCCTGGTCGAGCAGTCCGGCCAGTGCGCTGTCCGCGCGGTCCTGCCCTTCGACGGTCAGCCGCACCAGGACGCCCCGCCGGTCGCTGGGATCGGGCAGCCGTTCCACCAGCCCCTTCTTGGCGAGGCGGTCGATGCGGTTGGTCATCGTCCCCGAGGTGACCAGCGTCTGGGTGAGCAGCTGGCCGGGGGAGAGCTGGTAGGGGGTGCCGGCGCGGCGCAGCGCGGTCAGCACGTCGAACTCCCACGGCTCCAGGCCGTGCTCGGAGAACGCGATACGGCGGGCCCGGTCCAGGTGCCGGGCCAGTCTGCTGACCCGGCTGAGCACCTCGAGCGGTTCGACGTCGAGGTCAGGGCGCTCCCGGCGCCAAGCTGCCACCAAACGGTCGACCTCGTCCTCCATAGGATCAGTGTAGAGGTTCTGTCGACATGAAGTCTCTTGACGTCAAGAGAGCGGCGGTGCACCCTGCTGCCATGTGGGACCCCCAGCAGTATCTCCGGCACTCCGGGCCTCGGCTGCGCCCTGTCCTCGATCTTCTCGCACACGTACCCGGCCGGCTGCCCGGCCATCCCCGCGTCCGGATCGCCGACCTCGGCTGCGGGCCCGGCGGCCCCAGCGCGCCGCTGGCCGAACGCTGGCCCGAGGCGCACATCACCGGATACGACAACTCACCGGAGATGCTGCGCGAGGCCGAGGCGCACGCTCGGCCCGGTCGTCTCGACTTCGCCCACGCCGACCTCGCCCGCTGGCGCCCCGACCCCGCCGAGAGCTTCGGGCTGCTCTTCTCCAACGCGGCCTTCCACTGGGTGCCCGGCCACCAGCACGCCTTCCCCGACTGGATCGCGGCCCTGCCGTCCGGTGGCACCCTCGCCTTCCAGGTGCCCGGCAACTTCTCCGCACCGAGCCATACGTTGCTGGCCGAGCTGTGCGGCTCCGCGCGCTGGGGCGGCCGGATCGCTGCCGCCGCCCCCGTGGATGCCGTGCTCACCCCGGCCGAGTACGCGGAGATCCTGGCCCCTCTCGGTCCCGACGGCTGCGACGTGGACGCCTGGGAGACCACCTACCTCCACCGGCTGACCGGCCCCGATCCCGTACTCGAATGGGTGAAGGGCACCACCCTCCGGCCCGTACTCGCCCGGCTCGGTGACGACCCCGCTGCGCGCGATGACTTTCTGGCCGAGTACGCGGAGGCGCTGCGTGCCGCGTACCCACGCGGCGCGGACGGCACGACGGCGTTCCCCTTTCGCCGGGTGTTCGTGGTCGCGGTCAAACGCTGAGTGCCCCGTGAGGGGCACCCCTCTCATCGCCGCTGTGCTGCCTTCCACTCCGGTGCCAGCACCGACCAGATCTCCATGTCCGCCCGCGCACCCCGATAGAAAAAACTCTCCCGGAGCACGCCGTCCCTCGTCATTCCCAGCCGGCGGGCCACCGCGATGCTGGGCTCGTTCGCCGAGGAGACGTGCCACTCGACGCGGTGGATGCCGCGCTCATGGACGGCCCAGTCGATGATGACCCGCGCCGCCCGGGTCACCAGGCCCTTGCCCACCGCCGACGGCTCCAGCCAGCAGCCCGCCTCGGCGGTGCCCTGCGCCAGGTCCATCGTCCGGAAGAGCACCCCGCCGACCAGCTTGTCGTCCGCCGTCCAGATGCCGTGGATCCGCCCGGTGTCGGTGGCGGCCTTGTCCGCGTACGACTGGAGGAAGGCGCGGGCCGAAGCCAGGTCCTTGTTGGCGTCCGGCAGCCCCACGTGCTGTCCGATGAACTCCCGCCCGCGCTCGATGTGGGCCAGGAACTCCTCGGCCCGCCACGGTTCCAGCGGGCGCAGCTCGGCGCCGTCGTCGCCCAGGGATATCGCGAACATCCTCGTCCTCCGCGGTCCGGCATGTGCTCACCTCGGGCACACTGCGAGGGGAGCTTCGCACACGCGTGCGCGCGAACCGAAGGATTTTCCGCTCAGTGCTCCAACGGGCTCCGCTCCGGGGCGAGTTCCCGGGCGATGCCGTCCAGGACGAGCTTGAGGCCGTGCTCGAAGTCCTCCTCGGTGAGGCGGAAGGTGCTGTGCTCGCCGATGAGGGCGGCGGCCAGCGTCGGGCGGCTCGCCAAGTCCTCGGAGGTGAGGGGGACTCCGGGGCTGACGGCGGTCAGCGTCGCGCCCAGCGCGTAGGACTCGGTCAGCAGGACGGCGCGGGCCGCGTTCCGCACCGGCCAGCCCGCCGCTGTCAGCACGTTGAGCACGGTGTCGAAGCTGTCGAGGGAGCGCTGGTTGCGGGTGGGGCGGTGCATCACCAGGGGCACCGCGTGGGGGTGGCGGCGGAAGGTGCGGAAGTAGCGGCGGGCCATCCCGTCCAGCTCCGCGCGCCAGCTCCCCGTCGGGCTCCAGCCCTCGTTGATCTCCTGGACGATCGCGTCCACGACGGCCTCGAACACGCCCTCGCGGTCCCGGACATATTTGTACAGCGACGGGCTGGTCACCCCCAGGCGCTGCGCCAGCCTGCGCATCGACAGCGCTTCGATCCCCTCCTCGTCCAGCGTGCGCAGCGCCTCGTCGAGCACGGCGGGGCGGGAGATACGCGGCGGGCGAGGCATGGGGGACGGCTCCAGGGACTCGCGGGGAGAGGGCGCGCCCGATCCTAGGGGGGTACCTGGTGGGAGGGATTGCGACAGAACGTCAGAACTGGTCGAGCGCTTCCAACGTGATGTCGATATCGACCACAAACGGCACGCTCACCTTGAGGCGGTCGTGGTGGATGCCGGTGAGCGCGTATGCCTTGGTGACCGGGTCCAACTCATAGACCCGCACCACCAGATGCTCATCGACCCCCGCCCGCTCCACCAGCCAGAAATTCGGAATGCCCGCTGCGGCGTACTTGTGCGGCTTGGTGTCGTGGTCACGCGCCTCCGACTCGGGGCTGACGACCTCGACCGCGAGGTGGACGTCCCGCGCGGCGTACCGCGTCACGCTCCGGTCGGAAACGGCGTCGGCGTTCACCACGCAGATGTCGGGCTCGGGAGCGTTCTTACGGTCCAGCACGACTGCCATCTCGCGGCGCACCTTCAGAGTCTTGGGGACGCTCCTGCGCAGACCGGTCAGCAGCAAGTCGATCACAATGCTGTGGTAATCCCGCTGCGGACTCACGAAAACCAGACTCCCGTCGATCAACTCGGTATGCGGCGGGAGGTCGGGCAGCGTGAACAGGTCGTCCACGATGTATCCGTCCTGAGGCGGCCTGGGCCAGCGACTGCCGGGCTCAGGCGCGGGCTGACGCTCGGGATCGGGCTCGTGCCCGGCGATCGGCTCGGCAGTCATGGTTCCTCCCATAAGTGGGATTCTCGGCCTGCGTCCCCACGCTAGCGGGCGGCTCCGACCGTAACCATCTGAACGGGTGACCGGTGACGGACCTCGTGGTTCAGGACCGGCGGTGGCCTATCAGGCGGGGTTTCTGTTCCAGGCCGTCGAGGCCGTGCCAGGCGAGGTTGACGAGGTGGGCGGCGACCTCGGCCTTCTTGGGCTTGCGGACGTTGAGCCACCACTGTCCCGTCAGGGCGACCATGCCGACGAGGGCCTGGGCGTAGAGGGGGGAGAGCTTGGCGTCGAAGCCGCGGTTCTTGAACTCGCGGCCGAGGATGTCCTCGACCTGGGTGGCGATGTCGGAGATCAGCGAGGCGAAGGTGCCGGTCGACTGGGGGAGCGGGGAGTCCCGCACCAGGATGCGGAAGCCGTCGGTGTACTGCTCGATGTAGTCGAGCAGCGCGAACGCGGCCTGTTCCAGCAGCTCACGGGGGTGACCCCCCGTGAGCGCCCCCGTCACCATGTCCAGCAGGCGCCGCATCTCGCGGTCCACGACGACCGCGTACAGGCCCTCCTTGCCGCCGAAGTGCTCATAGACGACCGGCTTGGACACCCCGGCCTTGTGGGCGATCTCCTCGACGGACGTCCCTTCGAAGCCGCGTTCGGCGAAGAGGGTGCGGCCGATGTCCAGCAGCTGCTCGCGGCGCTCTTTGCCGGTCATCCGGCGCCGGGCGCGCTTCTTGGGACTGCTGGACGGCGGCGTCCCGCCGCTGAAGGGCGGCGTCGTCTCGTCGGTCGGCACGGGGTGGGCCTTCCCTGTTGGTTGGCTTGCTGGGAGCCCAGGGGTCTGGCCTGGCCCCGGGGTCAGCACAGCATCATGCCGCCCTGGCCGACTGCTCCGGACGGCGGGAGTCCGAGCCCGAGGCGTCGATGGCCGCCGGGTCCGCTTCCGCGCTGTGCGGGGCGCTCTCCTTCGCCTGTGCCGGCTGTGCTGCCTGTGCCGTCTGCGACAGCTTGCGGCGGCGCGAGCCGTCCATGTTGCGGCGCGAGTCCAGCCGGTCGTACTTCGGCCAGCGCACGTCGTACGCCCAGCCGGCCTTCTCGAACCAGCGGATGATGCGTGCGCTGGAGTCGATCTGTCCCCGCTCGACGCCGTGCCGGGCGCAGGTAGGGTCCGCGTGGTGCAGGTTGTGCCAGGACTCGCCGCAGGACAGGACCGCCAGCCACCACACGTTGCCCGAGCGGTCCCGCGACTTGAAGGGGCGCTTGCCGACGGCGTGGCAGATGGAGTTGATCGACCAGGTGACGTGGTGCAGCAGTGCGACGCGCACCAGCGAGCCCCAGAAGAACGCGGTCACCGCGCCCTGCCACGACCAGGTGGCGAGCCCGCCGACCAGCGGCGGGATCATCAGCGAGACGACCGTCCACATCACGAACTGGCGGGAGACGGCGCGCAGCGCGGGGTCCTTGACCAGGTCGGGCGCGTACTTGTGCTGCGGGGTCTGCTCCTCGTCGAACATCCAGGCGACGTGCGCCCACCACAGGCCCTTCATCAGCGCCGGGATGGTCTCGCCGTAGCGCCACGGGGAGTGCGGGTCGCCCTCGGCGTCGGAGAACTTGTGGTGCTTGCGGTGGTCGGCGACCCAGCGCACCAGCGGGCCCTCCACGGCCAGCGAGCCCATCACGGCCAGGGCGATGCGCAGCGGACGTTTCGCCTTGAAGGAGCCGTGCGTGAAGTAGCGGTGGAAGCCGATCGTGATGCCGTGGCAGCCGATGAAGTACATCGCGACCATCAGCCCCAGATCCAGCCAGCTCACCCCCCATCCCCAGGCCAGCGGCACCGCGGCCACCAGTGCCACGAACGGAACGGTGATGAACAGCAGCAGCGCGATCTGCTCCGCGGAGCGCCGCTTCTCACCGCCCAGCGTCGCGGACGGCAGTGGCTCGGGGGAGGCCCCCTGCGGCGAGTCGGCGGGGGCGGGCTTCGGTGAACTGTCGAGCACGTCCGGGCTTGTCGTCATAGATGTCCCTCGTTGGACCTCGGCTTGGCTACGGTTCCGTAACCTACGGCGTCGTAAGTATGGCAGCCGTGAGTCACGGGACAAGGGGGGTGCGCGCCGGGGCGGGATCCGCCGCGCTGCCCACCCCTCGGACGGAAGTGCTGTACCACGCTGGGGCCGACCTATCCTTGTTGCGTCGGACAGCGCGGTCCGCCACCTGCCCGAAGCAACCCCGCAAGGGAAGCAACCCCGCAAGGGAGCCGCACCTGTGAGCAGCGCCGACAGCAATCAGCGAACCCCCGAGCCGTCCGAGAACCTGCCCGGATCGAGTGACCCCGGGACGGTGTCAGGCGCCGCGGGCGGGAAGGTATCCGGCGGGGGATCCGGCAGTCACGGCACCGGCGTGGACAGCGTGGACGCCCCCGAGTCGTCCTCGGCCCTGCGTGCCGACATCCGCAGGCTGGGCGATCTGCTGGGCGAGACGCTGGTCCGCCAGGAGGGCGCGGAACTGCTCGACCTGGTCGAGCGGGTACGCGCGCTCACCCGCAGTGACGGCGAGGCAGCCGCCGAGCTGCTGGGCGAGACCGATCTGGAGACCGCGACCAAGCTGGTGCGGGCCTTCTCCACCTACTTCCACCTGGCCAACGTCACCGAGCAGGTGCACCGCGGCCGCGAGCTGCGGCAGCGCCGCGCCGGGGACGGCGGGATGCTCGCCCGTACCGCCGACATGCTCAAGGACGCCGACCCGGCGCACCTGGCGAACACGGCGCGTCACCTCTCCGTGCGCCCCGTCTTCACCGCGCACCCCACCGAGGCGGCCCGCCGCTCGGTGCTGACGAAGCTGCGCAAGATCGCGGAGCTGCTGGAGGAGACCGACGGCCGGCCGGGCGCGGCCGAGCGCCGCCGCACCGATCTGCGGCTGGCCGAGAACGTCGACCTGGTCTGGCAGACCGACGAGCTGCGCGTCGCCCGCCCCGAGCCCGCCGACGAGGCCCGCAACGCCATCTACTACCTGGACGAGCTGCACCGCGGTGCCGTCGGCGATGTGCTGGAGGACCTGGCGGCCGAGCTGGAGCGCGCGGGCGCCCCGCTGCCGTCCGGCACCCGCCCGCTGACCTTCGGCACCTGGATCGGCGGCGACCGCGACGGCAACCCCAACGTCACGCCCTCGGTCACCTGGGATGTGCTGCTGCTCCAGCACGAGCACGGCATCTCCGACGCCCTCGCACACGTGGACGAGCTGCGCGGCGCCCTCTCCAACTCGATCCGCAACTGCGGCGCCACCCAGCCGCTGCTGGACTCCCTGGAGAAGGACCTCGCCCGGCTCCCGGAGATCAGCCCCCGCTACAAGCGGCTCAACGCCGAGGAGCCCTACCGGCTCAAGGCCACCTGCATCCGGCAGAAGCTGCTGAACACCCGCACCCGGCTGGCCGAGAAGCTGCCGCACACCGAGGGCTGGGACTATCTGGGCACCGGCGAGCTGCTGGCCGACCTCGCCCTCATCCAGGACTCGCTGCGCGAGCACCGCGGCGGCCTGGTCGCCGACGGCCGCCTGGAGCGCGCCATCCGCACCACGGCCGCCTTCGGCCTCCAGCTGGCCACCATGGACGTACGCGAGCACGCCGACGCGCACCACCACGCGCTCGGCCAGCTCTTCGACCGGCTCGGCGAGGAGTCCTGGCGCTACGCCGACATGCCGCGCGACTACCGCCAGCGGCTGCTCGCCAAGGAGCTGCGCTCCCGCCGCCCGCTCGCCCCGAGTCCCGCGCCGCTGGACGCGGCCGGCGCCAAGACGCTCGGCGTCTTCGAGACGGTCCGCAAGGCGCTGGAGACCTTCGGGCCCGAGGTCATCGAGTCGTACATCATCTCGATGTGCCAGGGCGCCGACGACGTGTTCGCCGCCGCCGTACTGGCCCGGGAGGCCGGGCTGATCGACCTGCACGGCGGCTGGGCCAGGATCGGCATCGTGCCGCTGCTGGAGACCACCGACGAGCTGAAGATCGCCGACGAACTGCTCGACGCGATGCTCTCCGACCCCTCCTACCGCAAGCTGGTCTCGCTCCGCGGCGACCTCCAGGAGGTTATGCTCGGCTACAGCGACTCCTCCAAGTTCGGCGGCATCACCACCAGCCAGTGGGAGATCCACCGCGCCCAGCGCCGGCTGCGTGACGTGGCACACCGGCACGGCGTACGGCTGCGGCTCTTCCACGGCCGGGGCGGCACCGTCGGCCGCGGCGGCGGCCCCACCCACGATGCGATCCTCGCCCAGCCCTGGGGCACCCTGGAGGGCGAGATCAAGGTCACCGAGCAGGGCGAGGTCATCTCCGACAAGTACCTGGTGCCCTCCCTCGCCAGGGAGAACCTGGAGCTGACGGTCTCGGCCACCCTCCAGGCGTCGGCCCTGCACACTGCACCCCGCCAGTCCGACGAGGCGCTGGCCCGCTGGGACGCGGCCATGGACACCGTCTCGGACGCGGCGCACCGCGCCTACCGCGAGCTGGTCGAGGACCCGGACCTGCCCGCGTACTTCTTCGCCTCCACCCCGGTGGACCAGCTCGCCGAGCTGCACCTGGGCTCCCGCCCCTCCCGCCGCCCCGACACCGGCGCGGGTCTGGACGGGCTGCGGGCCATCCCGTGGGTGTTCGGCTGGACGCAGTCGCGGCAGATCGTCCCCGGCTGGTTCGGCGTCGGTACGGGCCTGAAGGCAGCCCGCGAGGCCGGGCTCGACAGCGTGCTGGAAGAGGCGCACACCCACTGGCACTTCTTCCGCAACTTCCTCTCCAACGTCGAGATGACACTGGCCAAGACGGATCTGCGGATCGCCCGCCATTACGTCGAGACGCTGGTCCCCGAGGAGCTGCGGCACGTGTTCGCCACCATCGAGGCCGAACACGCCCGCACGGTGGAGGAAGTGCTGCGCGTCACCGGTGAGAGCGAGCTGCTGGAGGCCAACCCGGTCCTCCAGAAGACGCTGAAGATCCGCGACGCCTACCTCGACCCGATCTCCTACCTCCAGGTCTCCCTGCTGCACCGCCAGCGGCAGGCCGCAGCGGAGGGCAAGGAGCCGGACGAGAACCTGAGCCGCGCGCTGCTGCTGACCGTCAACGGTGTGGCGGCGGGCCTGCGCAACACGGGCTGAGTCCGCGGCGTCTGCGGTGGCGTACGGGCCTGGGTGGTGCTCCTCAGAAGGCGAGCAGCGCCCAGGCCCCGCCCATGATCAGCGCCCCGCACACGCCGGTCAGCAGGGCCGTCTTCTTCATCCGCAGACCGCCCGCGATCACCAGTGAGGCCAGCAGCAGCGCGCCGCCCAGCGGCACCCAGGCGTACAGGATCCCGGCGGGCCCGGTCCGTATGACGTGATCCGTACCGGGCTGTACTGCCACATCCACGGTCCGGCCCTTTCCTCCGGAGACGAACTCCGAGACGGTCACCCGCTCCGGCTTCGACGTCTTCGCGCCGCGGAACGTCCCGGTGCACTCGTCGTCCCCGCACTTGGCGACGGTGACGGTGCCGCGCTCGCTCCCCGACATCGCGGTGGTCGCGGTGTCCCACGACGTCCACACCCCGGCCACCACCAGCACCAGCGCGATCAGCGCCATCAGCCCGGCCCGCGCCAGCAGCAGCATCCCGAAGGCGATCTCGCCCAGCCGCCGCAGCCGGCCGCGCTTGGGCCGGCTGCCGGTGGACGTCTGCGTGGCTCTGGAAGGCATGGCCGCGATCCTTGGCCACTTGTCGGCAGTCGGTCAACCTTCCTGCATATGTAAGTAGGCACCTGCTAATATTCCTTTGCATGTGCTGCACGGGCGACGACCTGGTGCGGGTGCTGGCCACTTTGTCCAACCCGCACCGGGTGCGGGTTGTCGCAGCTCTCGCGGGCGGGCGGAACTACGTGAGCCGGCTGGCGCGAGAGCTGGACATCAGCAGAGCGCTGCTCCAGGTCCATCTGAAGAAGCTGGAGGCGGCCGGTCTGGTCTCCTCCCGGCTGGAGCTGTCGGAGGACGGCAAAGCGATGAAGTTCTACGAGGTGAACCCGTTCTCGGTCCACCTGACACCGGAGTTCCTGGCGAGCGCCGCCGAGACGCTGACCATCGAGAAGGGATCACCGCGTTGAACGAGCACGAGTGGCAGGAAGTCATAGGCACGATCGGGATGTTCACGCTGCTCATCGCCGTGGTCGTCACCTTCGTCTGGCGAACAGCCGCCGGGCGGCGGGCCACGGCTCAGCTGGCC
Source organism: Streptomyces oryzae (assembly GCF_017676365.1). Lineage (GTDB taxonomy): Bacteria > Actinomycetota > Actinomycetes > Streptomycetales > Streptomycetaceae > Streptomyces > Streptomyces oryzae. The sequence goes on along the minus strand of NZ_JADKMA010000201.1, from coordinate 4,531 downwards.
CACGAGAGCGCGTACAAGAAGCTCGCCGAAGACGCCGCGGACAGACAGCAGCGGATCGAGCAGCAACTGGCCGAGATCGGCGGCAAGGTCACCGACCTGACGAAGCGGACGGACACCATCGAACGGGTCCTCAAGGACGTCGAGTAACCCCCCGGGGAGACACCCCGGGCCGTCGAGCGGCAACTCGACGGCCCGGACAACGGGGAGCCGAACCACCTCGCCGCGGGCGAGTTTGCGCAGGAACACTCCACCGAGAAAGAGGAGAGCAGCTCATGCTGCCCAAAAGCAAGTCGGTGCACAGCCCACCGGACAGCACCGGGCCCGGCGCCGGCACGGTCGCCTCGGAGCCGTCGGAGCGAGCGGAGCCATCGGAGCGCCGGAGTGTGGTCGAGGCCGTGGCGGGATGGTCGGCGCGGCACCGCGCCATGGCGATCACCGGATGGCTCGTGCTGGTCGTGGTCGCCGTACTGTCCAGCACGGTGGCGACGGGCGACGCTGCCCGCTCGGTCGACCCCGGGGAGGCCGGCCGCGCCGAGCAACTGGTGGACGCACAGGGCAGCGGCGGCTCCATCAGGGAAAATGTGCTGATACGCGCCCGCGGTGGAAGCCGGGAGTTCGCGGCCGACCCCGAACTGCGGGCGGCCACCGAGCAGCTGGTGGCCGAGCTGCGCCGGGCGCCGGGCGCGGTGCGGGAGATCGGTTCCCCGCTTCAGGCGCAGGGCCGGCGCTGGATATCGAAGGACGGCAGTTCCGGGCTGGTAACCTTCGAAATCGCCGGGCCCGACGGCCGGTTCGCGGCGCACTACGCGGCGGCTGTGCGGGCCGTGCAGCGGGTGCGGGAGCACCACCCGGGCGTACGGCTCGACCAGGCGGGCGACCACAGCCTCTCCCAGGCGGTCAACGAAGGGATCAAGGACGACTTCAAGCGCGCGGAGACGACCTCCCTGCCGCTCACGGTCCTGGTGCTGCTGGCCGTCTTCGGCTCGCTGGTCGCTGCCGGGATACCTCTGCTGCTGTCGGCGACGACCGTGGCGGCCGCGTTCGGGCTGCTGCAATTGGTCGGTCACTGGGTGCCGTTCAACAGCGCCGCCTCGTCCATCGTGCTGCTGATCGGCATGGCGGTGGGCATCGACTACTCGCTGTTCTCGCTCCGCCGCGTACGCGAGGAACGGGCGGCCGGACACGATGTGCGCGAGGCGCTGCGCATCACGGCGCGTACCTCTGGCCATACCGTGGTGGCCTCCGGCCTGACCGTGATGGTCTGCATGACCGGGCTGCTGTTCACCGGTGTCGACGTCTTCAAAGGGCTGACCGCCGGAACGGTTCTGGTGGTCGGCCTGGCGGTGCTCGGTGCCGTGACGGTGCTGCCCGCGCTACTCGCCGCGCTCGGCGACCGCGTCGACAAGGCCCGCATCCCCTGGCTGGGCAGGCGCAGGATCGCGGCGAGGGAGTCGCACTTCTGGGGGCGGGTGGCGGGCGCGGTCGCACGGCGGCCGGTGCCGGCCGGAGCGGCGGCAGCCCTGGCCCTGCTGGTCATGGCGCTGCCCGCGCTCGGAATCCGGCTGCAGGACGCCGCGGTCACGGCCAGCCTGCCCCCCGGCGTCTCGGCGGCGGTGGACGCGGCAACCCACATGCAGAAGCAGTTTCCCGGGGCGGCCACCGCGGCCCGGGTGGTCATCGACCGTACGGACGGCGCCCCGGCCGACACCCCCCAGGTGCGGGAGGCGATCGACGAGCTGCACAGGCAGGCCGCCGACAGCGGCGGTGCGCTGCGGGAGCCGATCACGGCCGTGCCGGTGGGCGGCGCGATGGTGGTGCGGGTGCCGCTCGCGGGCGCCGTCACCGATCCCGCCGCTGACCGCGCCCTGGGAACCCTGCGCGACCACGCGCTTCCCGCCGCGCTCGGCGGGATGGAGGGCGTCGAGTACGCAGTCGGTGGCAAGACGGCCATGCCGCACGACTTCGCGCAGCGGGTGAACAGCCGGACCCCGGTCGTCTTCGCCTTCATCCTGGGGCTGGCGTTCCTCCTGCTCATGGTGGTGTTCCGGTCGCTGACCATCCCGCTGGCGTCGATCCTGCTCAATCTGCTGTCCATCGGCGCCGCGTACGGAGTGCTGGCCTGGGTCTTCCAGGACGGCAACCTGGAATCACTCCTTGGGTTCAACTCCTATGGGGGCGTGGTCAGTTGGCTTCCGCTGTTCATGTTCATCATCCTGTTCGGCCTGAGCATGGACTACCACATCTTCATCCTCAGCCGGATCAGGGAGCGATGGCTCGGGGGTGCGGAACCGCGCGAGGCGGTCGTCGGCGGTATCGCGGCCAGCGCCGGGGTCGTCAGTGGTGCGGCGCTCATCATGATCGGCGTCTTCTCGGTCTTCCTCACGCTGTCCGCCATCGAGTACAAGATGCTCGGCCTCGGCATGGCATCGGCCATCCTCATCGACGCGACCGTCGTACGCGGGGTGCTGCTGCCCGCCGTGATGTCCCTGCTCGGCGAGCGTGCCTGGTGGCTGCCAGCGCAGCTGCGGCGAAGCCCGGGCAGCTCCGCGCCGCCGGTACCCGGCTCAGGTACGCGAGAAGCCGGGTGACCCCTCGACCGCCCCGCCTCCCCGGGGAGAGCTCCCGGGGAGGCGGGACGGTGGGAGTTTCGTTCCCTCTCCGCGGGTTGGGGCGCGTTCCGGGTAACCGCAACACCACTGTTGGGCTTGCGATATCAGCCGGAACCCGGAGGAAGACCAGTGGACATGTGGCACGACATGGTGACGATCCAGATCCCGATCGCCGAGAAGATTGTGCGGACCATCCTGGTGTACGTCGTCATCGTCGTACTGTTCCGGCTGGCCGGGAAGCGGGGGCTGGCGTCGATGAACACCTTCGACTTCGTGGTGATCTTCCTGCTGTCCAACGTCGTGCAGAACGCCGTCATCGGCAGCGACTACAGCCTGCTCGGCGGCGTGGTGGGTGCCGCCACGCTGGTGGGCGTCAACGCGCTCGTCAACAGGCTGCTGGCGATCGAGGGGCACACGGCCCAGTTGCTGGAGGGCAAGCCGACGACCGTCATCGAGGACGGCCACATCATCCGCCGCGCCGTACAGCGGCTCGGACTGCGCACCGGAGAGGTCGAGGAGGCCGTACGGCTGCAGACGGGCGGCACCGTCAAGACCGTCGAACACGGCAGCCTGGAGCCGGACGGCAGGCTGCTCGTCGTCCCCAGCCCGGAGGCCCAGCAGGCGACACGGGCCGACATCGACCGCCTCGCGGAACGGCTCTCGGCCATCGAGGAGATGCTGCGGGCGAGCCGGGGCAAGTGAGGCACAACCCCGAACTGCGATACGAGGGGCGCTTCGCCGCGCGCACTGTGGTGACCGGCGAACACTCGTCCGCATACTGACCGGTATGGCCACCTACGACACGCTGGGCGCCACCTATGGGCGCACACGGCAGCCTGATCCGCGGATCGCTGCGCGCATCGTCGCCGCACTCGGAGACGCCCAGGACGTGATCAACGTCGGGGCGGGCACCGGCTCGTACGAACCCCCGCGGACCGTCCTCGCCCTCGAACCCAGCCGCATCATGCTGGCCCAGCGCCCGCAGGGCTCCGCGCCCGCAGCGCAGGCGGTCGCTGAGCGGCTTCCGCTGCGCGACAACGCCGCCGACGCCGTCATGGCGCTGCTGACCATCCACCACTGGACCGACGTGGCGGCCGGAATCCGCGAACTGCGCCGGGTCGCCCGCCGTCGCATCGTCATCCTGACGTGGGACCAGCAGCTCTTCCGCGAGCGGTTCTGGCTGGTGCGGGACTATCTCCCCGCCGTAGCCGCGTTCGACGACACCCGCGCCGTCCCGCCCGGCCGGCTGGCCGACCTGCTCGGCGGGGCCCGTCCGGAGCCGGTGCCCGTCCCGCACGACTGTACGGACGGGTTCGCCGCCGCTTACTGGCGCCGCCCGCACGCCTACCTCGACCCGCAGGTACGCGCGGGGATCTCCATGCTCGCCCAGACCGGAGAGGACGCCCTCGCACCCGGCCTGAACCGGCTCGCTGACGACCTGACGACCGGCCGCTGGCACACCCGCTACGCCGACCTGCTCGCGCGCGACACCGTCGATGTCGGCTACCGGCTCGTGGTGGCCGAAGGTGTGTAACCAGTACCCGGAGCGCCCAAATCCTCTCCCCAGAGAGTGACAAGTTCACTACGCTTCTCGCCGGTGCCTGTGCGTAACGGTAGAGACACGTGCCGTGGAGAGCGACTGCGCGGCTCGGTATGCGGACGGAGCGGTGGACGGGATGTCCTTCGAACAGGAGTGGAACCACCTCAAGAACGGCGCCGGCGGGGCCGAACCGACTGGCACCGCCATGCAGCTCGACCAGGCGGCCACGCCTGACACCGGACCAGGCGGCGGCAGCCGTATCGACGGATCCGGATGGCTGATCGTCGAACGAGACGACCTCGGACAGGTGGGCCACGCCGCCTACAACCTCTGGCGCAAACTCCGTAAGTCCGCCGACCTCGATGGGGGCGAGGGCGGCGGG
>NZ_JADKMA010000200.1 GCF_017676365.1 Streptomyces oryzae | reverse complement strand
CGCCCCCTCCCCCCGCACCACCACGACCCTCTGGACCTCCTATGACCGTCCTGACCGTCACCCCCAATCCCAGCCTGGATCGCACGTACGAGATAGCGGCCCTTGACCGCGGTGCCGTGCTGCGGGCCGGTGCCGACCGTGTCGACCCGGGCGGCAAGGGCGTCAACGTCTCTCGCGCGGTGGCCGCGGCAGGGCACCCCACAGTCGCGGTCCTCCCTGTCGGCGGCCCTGAAGGTGCCCTCCTTTCGCAGCTTCTCAGCGACCTGGGTATCGCGGTCGCCGGCGTACCGGTGCAGGGCTCGACCCGCGTTAACATCTCCCTCGCCGAACCGGACGGCACCCTGACCAAGATCAATGCCGCCGGGCCCGACATCGGCGCCACCGAGTCCCAGGCCCTCCTGGACAAGCTGGCCGCCGAAGCCGCCAGGAGCCGGGCGCGCTGGCTCGTGTGCTGTGGCAGCCTTCCGCGCGGTCTCTCCCACGAGTGGTACGCCGCGGTCGTCTCCCGGGCCCGCGAGAACGGTGTCCGCGTCGCACTCGACACCTCGGGGCCTGCTCTCGCAGCCGCCCTCCCCGCACAGCCCGACGTGGTCAAGCCCAACGTCGACGAGCTCGCCGAAGCTGTCGGCCGTCCCCTCACCACGGTCGGAGACGCTGTCAAGGCAGCCGATGAAGTACGGGCGGCAGGCGCGGGAGCGGTGCTGGCCAGCCTCGGCGCCACGGGACAGCTCCTCGTGGATGCCACTGGCACTTACTTCGCGACCGCTCCCGTCGCCACCGTCCGCAGCGATGTTGGCGCTGGCGACGCCTCGCTGGCGGGCTTCCTGACCGCCGGCGGCGCTCGCGCCCAAGCACTGGTCTCAGCCGTGGCGCACGGTGCGGCCGCAGTCCAGTTGCCCGGTAGCCAAATGCCCACTCCGGACGACATCCGCCCGGAATCGGTCACCGTGACCACCGACGTCCCCCTGGACCTCCCCCTTCTCCCCGACGTCAACGGAGTCGTCCAATGAACCAGTTGATAACAGCGGAGCTTGTCGATCTCGATCTGTCCGCAACCACCAAGTCCGAGGCCGCCCGTTCGCTCGCGGAGCGGATGGTGTCGCTGGGCCGAGTCACCGACCTCGAAGGGTTCCTCGCCGATGTCGCGGCCCGCGAGGCGCAGATGCCGACGGGCCTCGAAGGAGGCATCGGCATACCCCACTGCCGCAGCACTCATGTCACCGAACCCACACTGGCCTTCGGCCGCCCACGGTCGCCGATCGACTTCGGTGCCACCGATGGCCCGGCAGACCTCGTCTTCCTGATCGCGGCCCCCGATGGCGCGGACAGCGACCACCTGACCATCCTGTCCTCGCTCGCCCGCCACCTGGCCGACCCCGAGTTCACCGACGCCCTCCGCTCCGTGACGGACCCGGAACGAGCCAGTGCGCTCATACGCGGGGACGCCACCCCGGCGGCTCCCTCGCCGGCCGAGCAGCCGGAGGTACCGAGCGAGGCCCCGAGCGAGGCGTCGGACGAGGCCACCGACGAGTCGGCGCGTGGAGCGGCGGATCCGCAGCCACCGGAGCCCGGCACCCGGGGTGACGGGGCGGCGGCTTCCGAGCCGTTCCGGATCGTGGCCGTCACTTCCTGCCCCACCGGTATCGCCCACACCTACATGGCCGCTGAATCGCTGGAGAGAGCGGCTGAAGAAAGCCCGGCCGACACGCTGATCACGGTCGAGACCCAGGGGTCCGCCGGTTTCCAGCGGCTCGACTCCTCCGTCATCGCCGCCGCCGACGCCGTGATCTTCGCCCACGATGTCGAAGTACGGGAGCGCGAGCGCTTCGCCGGGAAGCCCACCGTCGACGTCGGGGTCAAGGCCGCCATCAACCGGCCCGCCGAACTCATCGAGGAAGCGCGCAGCAAGGCCGCACGCGGTGAAACCGGGCTCAAGCCCGCTGCCACCGCTCCCATGGACGAAGGCGCTGCGGAAGGAGACGGGTTCGGAACCCGGCTGCGCACCTGGCTGATGACCGGTGTCAGCTACATGGTCCCCTTCGTCGCAGCGGGCGGTCTGCTGATCGCCCTCTCGTTCGCCATCGGCGGGTACGAGATCGCCGACGCCAAGTCCGTCGCCGACCACTTCGTGTGGACGGAGGCCCACAGCTGGGCCGCCCTGCTCAACCAGGTCGGCGGGCTCGCCTTCGGCTTCCTGGTGCCTGTCCTCGCCGGATACATCGCCTACGGCATGGCTGACCGGCCCGGCCTCGTGCCCGGTTTCGTCGGCGGTGCCGTCGCCGTCCAGATCGGGGCGGGCTTCCTCGGCGGTCTGGTGGCAGGTCTCCTCGCCGGCGGCCTCGTGATGGCCATCCAGAAGGTCAACATCCCGGCCGTGCTGCGCGGCATCATGCCGGTCGTCGTCATCCCGCTGATCTCGTCGGCAATCGTCGGCGCGCTGATGTTCGTCGTCGTCGGAAAGCCGATCGCCACCGCGCAGAAGGCCATGACCGACTGGCTCAGCGGGCTCACCGGAACCAACGCCATCCTGCTCGGGCTGCTCATCGGCCTGATGATGTGCTTCGACCTGGGCGGGCCGGTCAACAAGGTCGCCTACACCTTCGCCACCGGCGGCATCGCCAGCGCCGACCCCGGCAACGGCAGCCTGATGGTGATGGCCGCCGCCATGGCAGCCGGAATGGTGCCGCCTTTGGGCATGGCGCTCGCAACGACCGTGCGGGGCAGCCTGTTCACCAAGACCGAACGGGAGAACGGCAAGGCCGCCTGGGTGCTCGGTGCCTCCTTCATCAGCGAGGGAGCGATTCCGTTTGCAGCCGCCGACCCGCTGCGGGTGATCCCCGCCTCGATGGCGGGCGGAGCGGTCACCGGCGCGCTCTCGATGGCGTTCGGGAGCACGCTGCGGGCGCCGCACGGCGGCATCTTCGTCGTACCGCTGATCGGCTCCCCGCTGCTCTACCTCGTCGCGATCGCGGCCGGAACCGTCGTCACGGCCGGCACGACTCTCCTCCTCAAGGGCGCCCGTAAGCAGGCCCCCAAGGCGGAGAGCACCCCGGCGCAGGACAGCGCCAAGGCCCGCGTGCCGGCGAGCGTCTGAGCTGATCCCGTCCGACGGCCCACCCGGCGGCGGTACCGTTCCGCGGTCCGTCGCCGGGGCCACCCCGGCCGACGCCACCTCAGCCGCACGACGCCGAGGCCCCGTCGGCCTCCACCCCGGCGCGCCCGGCGGCGGCGCACTCCGTGCGCCGGTCGGCCTCGGGCTTCGTACGCCCGTCGACGTCGCCCTCCGTGAGCCTGCGGGCCTCGGGGGCCGCGTGTCCGTCGGCTGCGGGCTCCGTGCCTCCGCCGGGTCCGCATGCCACGCTCCCGCGGGCTCCCTGCGCCACCGCTCCCTCAGGCTCCGGTGCCGGGCGCCCGGTCCTCCTCCGGGGAGCTGTTCTCGTCCGATCCGGACAGGGCCGGACCATAGAGGTCGGTGTAAGAGGGGAAGACCCCGCCAGGTCCGTCCACGCCATCCGCGGCTCGTACCGCCTTCACCACGGCCCGGGTCACCACGTCGGCGCCCGCTGCCAGCACCTCGTTGAACTCGCCGTCCCGCAGCTCGCGGGCGTTCACGGCCAGTGCGAAGGCTGTGTCGCCGTCGTGCATGAGATGTGCCGGACGCACCGCTCTGGCCAGCCCGTCGTGGGCGCTGCCCGCCAGCCGCTGTGCCTGTGGGCGGCTGAGACTCGCATCCGTACCCAGGACCACCAGCGTGGTGTTCAGGGCGGGTCGCAGCGTTCCCGCGGCGCGTCTGGCCGTCTCCTCCTCCGCTTCCGAGCGCAGCATCTCGGCCTCGGCGTGCTCGTCCTCGGTCGGGATGTGCGGCAGGCCGTCGGTCAGTTCGCCGTAGAGGACGCCGGTGCCCGGATCCGTCGCCGAACCTGCCGCATTGAGGACGACCAGCGCGCCGACCGTCACTCCCGACGCCAGCCGGGTGCTCGCCGTGCCTATTCCGCCTTTGAGGCCCCCGACGACGGCTCCCGTTCCCGCCCCGACACTGCCTTCCGCAACCGGAGACCCCGGCTCCGTCCGGGCCGCCGCCTCCACCGCCTGCCGGCCCAGCTCCGCGTCCGGCCGCGCCCTCCAGGACCCCCCGCGCCCCAGGTCGAAGATCACCGCTGCCGGGACCACCGGGACCACCTGCGAGGGGTCCGGACCGACGGGTACGCCGCGGCCCTGCTCCTCCAGCCAGCCCATCACGCCCGAGGCGGCGTCCAGGCCGAACGCGCTGCCTCCGGTGAGGACGACGGCGTGGATGTGTTCGACCAGGTTCCGCGGGTCCAGGGCGTCCGTCTCGCGCGTTCCCGGGGCCCCGCCCCGGGCGTCCACTCCCGCGACCGCGCCCTCCCGCGGAGCCAGCACCACGGTCGTACCGGTCAGCCAGCCGTCCTCGGTCCGCTGCGCGTGGCCCACGCGCAGGCCGGGCACGTCGGTCAGCGCGTCCTGCGTACCTGGCGGCGGCTCCTGCGCGAGGTGTGGCCCCTGCCCCTGGGGGTCGTGAGTGTCCATGGAGCATCAATACCAGCAGGCGCTTGTGACGGCCGTACGCTTGAGCCATGAGCGTCGAACCGCACTCCTCCCCCCGGCCGGACACGCCGCGAGACGCGGCGGGCTCGCTGGTCTTCGACGACCCGCTGAGCCGCCCGTCCTCCGACGACACCGACCGGGGCTGGGGCGAGGGGGCAGGCGGCGCTTCCGGGGGAACGGACGCCGACCTTGCGCGCTTCCTCGACGAGAAGCCACCCCACCACCTCTGAGCCGGGCCCAGCAAGCCAGGCACATCGCACCACCCTCGCGTCCAGCTGTGGGACGCCTGCTGCGTGCGCCGTGTGTTCGAGCCATCCGCCCAGGTGCCGTCGCCGTCACCTGGGCGGGCACAGTCGGCCGGACGGGAGGGCTGTACGGCCGCTCCGGACGGTCGTACTACTTGTGCGTACTGATACCACCGTCGCGCTGCGGCCCCACCGAGCCGTCCGGACCGGCAGAACCTGAGGCGCCCTGGGAGGCGGGGGAGCCGTCCTGGCCAGTGTGCTGTGCCAGCAGCACGTCGCGGATCTCCGTCAGCAGCTCGACCTCGGTTTTGGGTACCTCCACCGGGCCGGCCTTGGCCTGCTGGCGCTCCTTGAACTTGTTCATCGGCAGGATCATCAGGAAGTAGACGACCGCCGCCGTGATCAGGAAGGTCAGCGTGGCGCTGAGCACCGGGCCCCAGTGGACCGCGACGCCTTCCTGCACCTCGCCCGTGGGGCTGTACTCGCAGGGGCCCTTGAAGCAGAAGCGGTACTTGTCCAGGTCCTTGGTCCCGATGGCGCCGACCAGCGGGTTGATGAAGCCGTTGACGACGGCATCGACGATCTTGCTGAAGGCCGCTCCGACGACCACGGCAACGGCCAGTTCGACCACGTTGCCGCGCATCAGGAATTCCTTGAAGCCGGCCAGGACACCCTTCTTCTCGGGTGCGGGTGCGTCGTTGCTCAACGGACTTCCTCTTCCAGAACCATGTGACGATGCTGACTGCGAGCGGGAGACCGAGGGCACACGGCACTGCGGACAGCGCCCACGGACAGGACCGGCGGCTCACCTGCCCCCGCACGCCGTCGTTCATGCGCATGCGACGCAGACGCGCCCGGCGAGGCGGAGGCAGAAGACGGCTCAGCACAGCGTCACCGCCAACCGGGACTTCGCCGCGGCGCCCGCCAGTGCTGCCGCTGTGCGCCGGGGCACGACGACAACGATCAGCGCGCCCTCGGCTCCGCCGCCCGAGACAGTGTCGCCGTACTTGGGCACATGAGCCACTCGGACATTTGTCGCCACGACCCGGGCGGAAGCGCTCTTGGAGGCGCTCGCCAGCACATCGATCCTGTCGCCGGGATGCAGCAGCCGGACCGTTGCCGGGTCTGCGATCCGTACAGGCGCGGAGACCGGCGCCGTCTGTGCGCCCCGCTCCGTGACGGATCTCTCAGCGCCTCGCCGACCGCCGGGGCCGTCCGGTCCACCGCTGCCGCCGTCGTCTGCCGCACCGCCCCCTGGGGCTGCGACGGCGAGGCCCGCGGCGGAGACCGCCAGCGCGGCGGCGAGGGCCCTGCGGCGCCCCGGTCCGCGCCGCAGCCGACGGGTGCCCCGGCCCGCACGCACGGGCGGGAAATCAGGAACGGGGGCGCCCAGCCGCGTACGCGGAGGGGGGTGCTCGGGAACCGGGTTCCGGGTTCGGGGCACGACGCTCACCACCAGCCATCACAGAGAGGAGCACCGCCTGGTCACGGCGCCTCGGTGACCACGGTGGACCACTCGGCGGAATCCCGCTGAAAGCGTCGAAATCCTGTGGATTACCGGGGAGTTGTGGACAACTCCGTCACCCTGGTGGGTTATCTGGAGGGCGAAAGCCCGGTCAGGGCAGCGTGATCCCGGGCTCCAGCCCGCCCAACGCGGCCCCGCACTCGCACTTGCGCTCGTCGGCTGCGGGCAGTTCGCGTACCGCGTCGAAAAGCACCTCGCGCAGCCGCCCGATGTTCTCGCCGAAAACGCGCAGCACCTCCTCGTGGGAGACGCCGTCACCGGCCTCCGCGCCCGCGTCCAGGTCGGTGACCAGGGCCAGCGAGGAATAGCACAGCTCCAGCTCGCGGGCGAGGATCGCCTCGGGGTGCCCCGTCATGCCCACCACGGCCCAGCCCTGTGCCGCATGCCAGCGGGACTCGGCCCGGGTCGAGAAGCGCGGGCCCTCGACGACGCACATCGTGCCGCCGTCGACGACCTGCCAGCCCTGGCCACGGGCAGCCCGCAGCGATGCCTGCCGGCCGGCCTCGCAGTACGGGTCGGCGAAGGCGACGTGGATGACCTGCGGGATGGTGCCGTCGGCCAGGGGCTCGCCGTCGAAGAAGGTCTGCTGCCGCGACTTCGTACGGTCCACCAGCTGGTCCGGGACCACGAGCGTGCCAGGGCCGTACTGCGGCTGGAGACCGCCGACCGCGCAGGGCGCGATGACCTGCCGTACGCCCACCGAGCGCAGCGCCCAGAGGTTGGCGCGGTAGTTGATGCGGTTCGGCGGCAGGTGGTGGCCGCGGCCGTGGCGCGGGAGGAAGGCCACCCGGCGGCCGCCGGTCTCTCCCAGGAAGAGCGAATCGCTCGGCGGCCCGTAGGGCGTCTCGAGGGTGACCTCGGTCACATCGTCGAGGAAGGAGTAGAAGCCGGAACCGCCGATGACACCGATCTCTGCCTGTTCGCTCATGCGGTCACCCTAAGGGCGTACGCGGGGCGCTGGGCAGGGGGAGTGAGCGGGCCTGTCATCAGGCCCGCACAGCGGCGGCTCAGGCCGAAGTGCCCGCCTTCGCAGTGGACTTGCTGTCGCTCTTGCCGGAGGACTTCGACTCCGAGGAGGACGAGCTGGAAGACGACGAGTCCGAGCTGGAGGACGAGTCCTTGGAACCGCCGTTCTTGGCGGACGAGTCCGAGGAGGAACCCTTGGAAGCGGTGCTGCTGCTCGACGAGGAACTGCGGCTGTCGTTGCGGTAGAAGCCGGAGCCCTTGAAGACGATGCCGACCGCCGAGAAGACCTTCTTGAGGTGGCCCTGGCAGTTGGGGCACTCGGTCAGCGAGTCGTCCGTGAACTTCTGCACCACCTCGAGGCCCTCGCCGCACTCGGTGCACTGGTACTGGTAGGTCGGCACGTTCTTCCTCCTGGCACTCTCACTTGTTGAGTGCTAACAACGCTCCATAGTGCAGCATTCCCGCGCGTCAGTCCACTGGGACCGCCGTTCGGTGACCCAGCCCACGTGCGGCGACCAGCCCGCCGTGTGCGGGGTGCAGCGCCTTCCGGAAGGTCAGGAGCACCAGCAGGGCCAAGCCCGTACCGGCCAGCGGGGTGAGGAAACCGGCACCGGCTCCCGAGTGGTCCGCGAGCTGGCCTGCCACTGTGGAGCCGGCGGCCTGGCCAAGCGCGACGGCGCCCGTCAGCCAGGTGAATGCTTCGGTACGGGCGCCCGCCGGCACCAGCGTCTCGATCAGCGTGAAGCAAGTGATCATGCACGGGGCGACACACAGCCCGACCAGCATCCCCAGGGCGCCCAGCAGCACCGCCCACGGTCCCAACTGCGCCGTGAGCGCCATCAGTGCGGCGGCGGCCACCAGCCCCGGGTACGCGGTGAGCAGCCGGGCCTGCGGGCCGCGCTTCCACCGGATGGCACCCACGGCGACGGCCGCCAGCATGTTGCCCGCCGCGAAAACGCCGTACATGACGCCGTTGATGCCCGGCCGGCCGATCGACTCGGTGAACGCGGTGAGCGAGACCTGCATGCCGCCGAAGACCATCCCGATCCCGAGCACTGCTGCGACGAGCACACGTGCCCCGGGGACGGCCAGCGCGGACGTCGCCGGGTCCGCATGCTGCGGGGCCCGGCCAGTGGCCTCGTCCCGCCCGCCCGAACCTGCCGCGGCACGGCGGACCGGTGTGGGCTGCGTACGGCGCTGCGCGGCGAAGACCAGACCACCCACCAGCGAGACGCCCGCCTCTGCGGCGAGACCAGCGGCCGGGTGCACCCCGGTGCACAGCGCCGTGGCGAGCACCGGGCCGACCACGAAGGTGAACTCGTCCGTCACCGACTCGAAGGCCGCTGCCGTCGTCATCAGTGGTGACCCCTGCAGCCGTGCCGCCCACCGGGCCCGCACCATGGGGCTGATCTGCGGAGCGGTGGCGCCGGCCGGCACCGCTGTGGCGAACAGCGCCCACAACGGTGCGTCCAGGAGAGCGGCGGAGATCAGCGCCCCCACCGTGAGGGCGTGCAGGAAGACCTGGGGCACGAGAACGGCGCCCTGACCGAACCGGTCGGCGAGCCTGCCGCTCTGGGGCGCGATGAGGGCCATGGAGATGCCCGCAGTCGCGGACACGGCACCGGCCAGCCCGAACGATCCGGTGGTGTGCTGGACCAGCAGGACGATGCTGATGGTCAGCATCGCGTAGGGCTGGCGGGCCAGGAAGCCCGGCAGCAGGAAGGACCAGGCTCCCTCGGTGCGCAACAGCTGTCCGTATCCGGGCCGTCCGGCTCCGGGACGTCCGGGCCCTCGGGGATGCGCGGAGGAGCGCCTGGACCGCCAGTTCTCGCGTGCCCCGCCGGTCTGCGCCTCATCGGCCGGGGCTCCGTCTGTCTGCGCCCCGTCGGTCCGTGCGTTGTCAGTCTGTGCGTTGTCGGTCTGTGCCTGGTCGTTCTCGGTGGCCGGGGATTCCACGGCCGGGCCTTTCTGCCGCCTGGTAGCGCGTTCAGGGTGTCGCGCCGAGAGCTGTCCTCTTGCGCAGGACCGGGGTAGATACCCGGTCCGGTGCAGGGGGTGGGCCTTCCGGACCGTGGCCGCCGAGCGGTCGCGCCAGCTCTGCGTCAGGCAGAGTCGGGGTGAATCTTTCCGCCCTGAGGATAACGGTCAGAGGCGGTTTTTCGTAAAACGTGCCCCAAGGCCCGGCGGCAACCGGGCCAGTCCTGGCCCACCCGCCGCACGGCCTCGGCAGCCACCGCCCAGCAGTCACCTGCGCACTGCGGTGCTCCCTCCGGAGCCCAGCCAGCCTGCGAGCTTGCCGCCGCGGCTGACCGACAGCAGTCGCCGTTCGGCCGCGTCGCGCACCTGGTCGGTCGTGACGACCAGTAGCTCGTCGCCGTGCCGCAGCACCGTGGAGGGCAGCGGTACGAAACTCGCGTCGTCGCGTACGACCAGGGTGACCGCCGCGCCCGCAGGTAGGCGCAGTTCGGTGATCTCCACGCCGTGCATCCGGGACGACGGCGGGATGGCCACGGACAGCAGATGTCCGCGCAGCCGCTCCAGTGGCGCGGATTCGATGTCCAGGTCCGCCGCCTCGTCCCTCTCGTCCAGCCGCAGCTTGCGCGCCAGCCAGGGGAGGGTGGGCCCCTGGAGCACGGTGAAGACGACGACCAGTACGAAGACGATGTTGAAGATGCGCTGGCTGCCCTCGACCTCGGCCACCATCGGGATGGTCGCCAGCACAATGGGGACCGCGCCCCGCAGTCCGGCCCAGGAGAGCAGCGTTTTGTCCTGCCAGGGCATACGGAAGCGGTCCAGACACAGGAACACCGACAGCGGGCGGGCGACCAGAGTGAGGGCCAGCCCGATCAGCATGCCGGGCCAGAAGTCCTTCCACAGGTTGTGCGGGGTCACCAGAAGGCCCAGCAGGACGAAGAGGCCGATCTGCGCCATCCAGGCCACCCCGTCGGCGAAGCCCCGTACGGCGGGACGGTGCGGCAGTTTGCCGTTGCCCAGGATCAGCGCGGCCACATAGACGGCCAAGAACCCGGAACCGTGCACCAGCGCGCCTCCGGCGTAGGCCAGGAAGCACAACGCCAGCACGGCGATCGGGTACAGCCCGGAGGCGGGCAGCGCCACATGGCGCATCCCGAGCTCGCCGAGCTTGCCGACCACCAGGCCGACCACCAGTCCGATGGCGAGCTCGAGAAGGATCTCACCCAGCAGGAAGTACCAGGCGTGGTGCTGCTCCCCCAGCGAGGAGAAGGTGACGACCAGCAGGACGACAGGCGCGTCGTTGAACCCGGACTCGGCCTCCAGTACTCCGCTGAGCCGCTTGGGCAGCGGCACCCTGCGCAGGACTGAGAAGACTGCTGCGGCGTCAGTGGAGGAGACCACGGCACCCATGAGGAGCGATGCCTGCCAGTCGAGTCCGACCAGATAGTGCGCGGCCAGTGCCGTGACAGTCACGCTGATGGCCACGCCGAACGTCGACAGCACGGCGGCGGCGGGGATGGCGGGCCGGATGTCGCGCCACTTCGTGCCGAGTCCGCCCTCGGCGAGGATCACGACCAGGGCCGCGTATCCGAGGACTTGGGTCAGTGCGGCGTCCGAGAAGCGGAAGCCGATGCCGTCCTGCCCTATGGCGATGCCTATCCCCAGGTAGACGAGCAGGCTGGGGAGCCCGCTGCGCGAGGAGAGGCGGACCGCCACGACGGCGATGAGCAGGACGAGGGCGCTGAAGAGCAGGAGCTGGTTGAGGCTGTGGACGGTCAGGGCACGGTCCTCTCTGGCCGGGGCTCTCTCCTTGAGTGCACGAGTCGGGTGCCCCGAGCGCGGGGAATCGGCGTCGGGGCGCGGGTTCTTGAAGGGGCGAGTGGCTGCGGGCGGTGGTTCTTACGACCTCCTGACGGTTTCCTGACGCGTTCTTAACGCCCCGGGCATGGCGGGGTGCGGCTCCCGGGCAGTTGTCCGGCAGCGGCTAGTTCGTTTGGGTAGCTAACAATTTACCATTGCTTGAATATGCCCCCGGGAGAATTCGTAGGGGGTGACTCGCTGTCCGGGCGCGTCGGGGCTCGGCCTATGGTTGCTCCGTACGGACCGCGCTCGTCCGGTCCTCTCAGTCAAGGTCCACCCTGCCCCTCGAAGGACAGCGATGCCCGCCAAGAAGACCTCGCGACGCGCCCGCCTCATCGTGATCGTCGTCGTGCTGCTGCTCGTGGCAGGCATCGGCGGTGGCACCTATTGGGGCATCAGCACCGTCCGGGACTCCTTCCCGCAGACGACCGGCACCCTCAAACTCAAGGGGCTGGCCGCGCCGGTGAGCGTGAAGCGGGACAGCAGCGGCATTCCGCAGATCTACGCCGACACCTCCGAAGACCTCTTCCGGGCCCAGGGATACGTCCAGGCGCAGGACCGCTTCTGGGAGATGGACGTACGCCGCCACATGACCGCCGGGCGGCTCTCGGAGATGTTCGGTGCCGGTCAGGTGAAGACGGACGCGTTCCTGCGCACCCTGGGCTGGCGCAAGGTGGCCGAGAAGGAGTACGCACAACTCCCGGCCGAGACCAAGGACTTCCTCAGGGCCTACTCGGCGGGTGTCAACGCCTACCTGAAGGACCACAAGGGCTCGGCGCTCTCCGTCGAGTACGCGGCCCTGGACCTCGCGGGCAAGGACTACCAGCCCGCCGACTGGACCCCCGTGGACTCGGTCGCCTGGCTCAAGGCGATGGCCTGGGACCTGCGCGGCAACCTGTCGGACGAGACCGACCGGGCGCTGATGACCAGCCGCCTGGACAAGGACCAGATCGAGGAGCTGTATCCGGACTACCCGTCCGACAGGAACAAGCCGATCGTCGACAAGGGCTCGGTCGACCCCACCACCAAGAAGTTCGACCCCAAGTCCGAGGCGGACCAGGGCGGTTCGCCGGACGGTTCGGAGGGTGCCGGTACCGGGCAGCAGGACGCGGGCGGTGAGCAGCCCGCTGCGGGCTCCGGAGCGGGCGGGACGACTCCCGGCGCCTCCGAGGGTGCGAACGGCGCTCAGGGAGCCGGTGAGGCGGCTCAGGGGGCCAGTACGCAGATGGGCACCGTGGCCAAGAAGCTGGACAAGATCCCCGGGCTACTCGGACCGAACGGCAGCGGCATCGGCTCCAACTCCTGGGTGGTCTCCGGGAAGTACACGACCACCGGCAAGCCCATGCTGGCCAACGACCCGCACCTGGCTCCGCAACTGCCGTCTGTCTGGTACCAGATGGGTCTGCACTGCCGTTCGGTCGACAAGTCCTGCCCCTACGACGTCTCCGGCTTCACCTTCTCCGGGATGCCCGGCGTCGTCATCGGCCACAACCAGAAGATCTCCTGGGGCATGACCAACCTCGGCGCCGATGTGACCGACCTCTACCTGGAGAAGGTCAGCGACGGGCGCTACCTCTACGACGGCAAGGAAGTCCCCTACCGCACCCGCGAGGAGACCATCAAGGTCGCCGGCGGCAAGGACCGCACCATCACCGTGCGCGAGACCAACAACGGGCCGATCATCTCCGACCGCGACAAGGAACTGCGCAAGGTCGGCGACAAATCCCCGGTCGGCAACGCCGCACCCGACCGCGGTGACGGCTACGCGGTCTCCCTCCGGTGGACCGCGCTGGAGCCCTCCAAGACCATGGACGCGGTCTTCAAGCTCAACCGTGCCTCGGACTTCTCCGACTTCCGGGCGGCCGCCCGCGAGTTCGCCGTGCCCTCGCAGAACCTCATCTACGCCGACACCAAGGGCAACATCGGCTACCAGGCACCCGGCCGTATCCCGGAGCGGGGCAAGGGCGACGGACGCTACCCGGCACCCGGCTGGGATCCCGGCTACCGGTGGAAGAGCTACATCCCCCAGCGTGCTCTCCCCTGGGAGTACAACCCGAAGCGCGGCTACATCGTGACCGCCAACCAGGCCGTCGTGGACCGCGAGAAGTACCCCTACCTGCTCACCGACGACTGGGGCTACGGAGCGCGCAGTCAGCGGATCAACGACCTCATCCAGTCGAAGATCAAGGACGGCGGGAAGATCTCCATGGACGACATGGAGACGATGCAGATGGACAACAGCAGCGAGATCGCCAAGCTGCTGGTTCCCTATCTGCTGAAGATCGAGGTCGACGACAAGTACGTACGCAACGCGCAGAAGCTGCTGGAGGGCTGGGACTATACCCAGGACTCCGACTCGGCGCCCGCTGCCTACTTCAACGCAGTCTGGCGCAACCTCCTCAAGCTCGCCTTCGGCGACAAGCTCCCCAAGGAGCTGCGGGTCAAGGGCGACTGCCTGTACGTCGCGCCCTCCGACGACTCCGGTCCTGTCGACGACCTGAGCGGCAACCAGCGACTGGTGCGCGAGTGCGGACAGCGGTCGCCCGAGGACGCGCAGCCCGACGGCGGCGACCGCTGGTTCGAAGTTGTACGCAAGCTGCTCAAGCAGCCCGACAGCCAGTGGTGGAAGACCCGCGACACCTCCACCCACAAGGGCGACAAGAACCGCGACGACCTGCTGGCGCACGCCATGAAGGACGCGCGCTGGGAGCTCACCTCCAAGCTCGGCAAGGACATCAACACCTGGAGCTGGGGCAGGCTGCACCGGTTGATGCTCAAGAACCAGACCATCGGCACCGAAGGGCCGGGCTTCATGCAGTGGCTCCTCAACCGCGGCCCCTGGGACCTCGGCGGCGGCGAGGCGGCCGTCAACGCCACCGGCTGGAACGCGGCAGGCGGGTACGACGTGACCTGGGTGCCGTCGATGCGGATGGTCGTCGACATGAGCGACATGGACAACTCCCGGTGGATCAACCTCACCGGAGCGTCCGGGCACGCCTACAACGCGCACTACACCGACCAGACCGACAAGTGGGCCAGGGGCGAGTTCCTGAAGTGGCCCTACAGCGAGAAGGCGGTCAACAAGGCAACCGACGACCAGATGGCCCTCACACCCTGACGCCGGTGGAAGGCCCGGGGTGGGGGCGGACCGGCGGGCGTGAGGCGGGCCCGCGGCGCGTTCCCACCCCGGCCCGCCCCCGGTTCCCGC